>NZ_JAKRNR010000024.1:0-51421 GCF_022346685.1 Sphingomonas sp. ACRSK
GCCCCAGCCGCCACCACCACCGGAGCCGCCGCCCCAACCGCCCCAGCCGCCGCGGTCGTCGTCGTCGCGCGAGCCGTGTTCGATCGCATTGGCGATGGTCCACAGCACGATCGGCCAGTCGCTGCCGCCGCCCCCCCGCGAGCGATAGCGCCGCCCGCGCCACTTGCCTCCGCTCCCGCTCCGGCCACCCCGGCCGCGGAACATCGACAGCAGCACGAACAGCAGCACCATGCCCCAGAACACCAGCCCCAGGGGGAAGCCGCCGCCGTTGCCGCGCTTCGCCGCGGTGCTGTGGGTGCGGTCATATTCGGCGGCCGCCGCCTTGGCCAGCGCCTGCGCGTCGGCGTCGGGCAGCGACAGCTGCGTCGCCAGCGCATCGGCGCCCGCGACGATTCCGCCGGCAAGGTCGCCCGCCTTGAACCGCGGCAGGATCGTGCCGTTGATGACGACGCTCGAATAGGCGTCGGTCAGTACCGGCTCCAGGCCATAGCCGACCTCGACGCGCACCTTGCGCTCGTTAGGAGCGACCAGCAGGATCGCGCCATTGTCCGCGTCCTTCAGGCCCACCGCCCAGGCCCGGCCCAGCCGATAGCCATAATCTTCGATCGGATAGCCCTGCAGGTCGGGCACCGTCGCCACCACCAGCTGGTGGTTGGTCTGTTGCTGGAGCTGGTCGAGCTTCTGGGTGAGCGCCGCCTCCTGATCCGGCGGCAGGACGTTCGCCGCATCCACCACGAAGCCGGTGAACTGGGGAAAGTCCTGCGCCTGCGCCGTGCCCGCGCTTCCCAGCGCGAGCAGCGTCGCCAGCAGCAGCCGAACCAGCGCCATGGCCCGGCTCAGCTGGCGTTGCCGAAGTTGACCGTGGGTGCGGTTTCCGCCCCCGCCTGCGCCTGGAACGGCACCTTGGGCTTGGCGCCATAGAAGATGCGCGCGCCCACCGCGTCGGGGAAGGTGCGGATGCGGGTGTTATAGGCCTGCACCGCCTCGTTATAGTCGCGCCGCGCGATCGCGATGCGGTTCTCGGTGCCTTCCAGCTGGCTCTGGAGCGCCATGAAATTCTGGTTGGCCGTCAGCTGCGGATAGGCCTCCACCACCGTGCGCAGCTGGCCCAGCGCCTGGGTCAGCTGGTTCTGCGCCTGGCTGAACTTCTCGAACTGCTGCGGGTCGGACAGGTCGTCGGTGGTGATGTTGATCGAGGTGGCACGCGCGCGTGCCTCGGTCACCTTGGTCAGCGTGCCCGATTCATGGGCCGCATAGCCCTTCACGGTCGCGACCAGATTGGGGACCAGGTCGGCGCGGCGCTGATACTGGTTCTGCACCTCGCCCCACTTGGCGTTCACATTCTCCTCGGCGGTCGGGACGCTGTTCACCCCGCAAGCCGCGAGCAGCCCCGCACCCAGCATCGTCAGCATCGTCCGAAAGCGCATCTGTCTCTCCTCAAGCCTTGCCATCGTCGCTTGTAGCGGGGCAGGAACGCTCCGCGAAGGGCAATCGATCAACGAGGGATTCATGACGCTGTTGCACGAGTTCCGAAAGTTCGTGGCGCGCGGCAACGTGCTCGACCTGGCGGTGGGCGTCATCATCGGCGCGGCGTTCGGCACCATCACCAAGTCGCTGACCGACGACATGATCATGCCGGTGATCGGCTGGCTGTTCGGCGGCTTCGATTTCTCGAGCTATTTCCTGCGCCTGGGGCCGATCCCCGCCACCTATGCGGGCTCCCCCGACAACTACGCCGCGCTCAAGGCCGCAGGCGTGCCGCTGTTCGGCTATGGCCAGTTCGTGAGCGTGGTGATCAACTTCATCATCCTCGCCTTCATCGTGTTCCTGCTGGTGAAGTTCGTGAACCGCGCGATCGCGGTCGTGCACGAGGAGCAGAAGACCGGCACCGCACCCCCCGCCGCCGATCCGCCCGAAGTGGCGCTGCTGCGCGAGATCCGCGACGAGCTGCGCGCGCGCAGGGAGGATGCGGGCATCGCCCCCTCTTCACCCCCTTCGTCATCCTGACGGACGCAGGACCTTCGGAGATCTCTTACCGTGCTCCTGCGAAGGCAGGAGCCCAGGGCCCCAAACGCCGCAACCCGTTGCCCTGCTTGGCCCTGGATCCTGCCTGCGCAGGGATACGATAGCGCCGTGCGCCGACGGGGCCCCGCCCCTCAGTGCCCGCCGCGGCAGGCGAGCGCCTCCACCAGTTCCTCGATCCGCGCCGGGTCGCCCGCGGCGATGACCTCGCCGTTGCTCGCCGCGTGGAGCGGGTCGCCCGCCCAGTCGCACATGCGCCCGCCAGAACCCTCCACCACCGGCACCAGCGCGGCGAAGTCGTGGAGCTTCAGCCCCGCCTCGATCACCACGTCGAGATGGCCGGACGCCAGGCACGCATAATTATAGCAGTCGCCCCCCAGCACGGTGCTGCGCACGGCGCCGTCGACATGCTCGAACGCATGGAGCTGGTCGTCGGTGAACAGCGCAGGCGAGGTCGTCGCCAGCAGCGCATCGGCCAGGTCGCGACAGCGGCGGGTGCGCGCCTCCTGCCCGTTGAGCGTCGTCGGGCGCCCCACCACGCCCAGCCAGCGCTCGCGCAGGATCGGCTGGTCGATGATGCCGAGCACGGGCCAGCCGTCCTCCACCAGCGCGATCAGCGTGCCGAAGATCGGCCGCCCGGCGATGAAGGCGCGGGTGCCGTCGATCGGATCGAGCACCCATTGCCGGCCGCTGGTGCCGGCGCGCTCGCCTTCCTCCTCGCCCAGGATGCCGTCCATCGGCCGCTCGGCGATCAGCAGCCGGCGCATCGCCGCCTCCGCCTCCTTGTCGGCGAGCGTCACCGGGGAGGCGTCCGCCTTGGTCTCCAGCCCGAACTCGGCGCGGAAGCGGGGGCGGATCGCGGCGCCCGCGGCATCCGCGAGGCGCAGGGCGAGGTCGATGTCGGTCTGGGAAACGGCCATGCCCATCCCTACCCCCGGCACGGCCGCGCGCCAACCACCAAGCGGCTGCGAAGCCGCGTGACGGGGCCTGGCCACCCGGCTAGGCTGGCGCATGTCCTGCGGGAGTTCGACCATGCGTCCGATGCTGCTGATCGCTTCGTTGCTGCTGCCCTTTGCCACCCCCGCCGGGGCGGCACTCGCCCCCGGTGCCAAGGCGCCCGACTTCGTCGCCAAGGGCGCGATCGCGGGCAAGCCCTTTACCCTCCACCTGCGCTCGCAGCTCCGCAAGGGGCCGGTGGTGCTCTACTTCTTCCCGGCCGCCTTCACCGGCGGCTGCAATGCCGAGGCGCGCGCCTTTGCCGAGGCGGTCGATGAGTTCCGCGCCGCCGGTGCCACCGTGATCGGCATGTCGGCCGATCCGCTGGACAAGCTGGAGGCGTTCTCCGCCCAGCATTGCGCGGGCAAGTTCGCGGTGGCGAGCGCCACCCCGCGCGTGGTGCGCGGCTATGACGTCGCGCTGGGTCGCCCGGCTCCGGGCAAGAACGCGCCGGTCCGCACCAGCCGCACCAGCTATGTGATCGCGCCGGACGGCCGCATCCTCTACGCCCATGACGACGCCAGCCCGCTCGAACACGTCCAGCGCACGCTGGCGGCGGTCCAGAGCTGGCACCGGCAGCACGGCGGCGGGCGCAGCTGACGCGCCCGCGCGTTCCACCAAGTCGTGGCGCATTGCGCCGCACGCGCTCGGCGAGTCTCGCCAACTTGGCGCTTCTGACCGATGCAGCACTCATGTTTTCAAGCACTTAGGAAACTGGCACGACCCCTGCAAAGTCCCTGGCATCGGCCGCCGGATGGTCTGGCGGCCGAAAGGATCAGGGAGTTTCCACCATGTCGACCCGTCTCCAGACGCTGCAGTTCAGCTTCGCTTCGCTCGTCGCCGCCGTCGCCTTCGCCTCGCTGACGATCAGCGCCGCCGCATCGGTCGTCCCGGTCGCCTGACCGGGACAGCTTCTCCTTCGAACCGGAGACCTGCCATGCGCCCCTTTCTCATCGCGCTCGCATCCTTCCTCACCACCGCCACGGTGATCGTCGCGACCAGCATGCCCTTCACCGGCGGCATCGCCTGACGCGAAACCGTCTTTGCGCCCGCCCCTTGTTCCGTCTTCGCAACGAACCTTAGGGTATACCGCGGACCCAAGCCGCCGCTGAGCGGTTCTCCAGGGCGAAAGCAGCAAGAGGAACTGGGATGCTCGAACATCTACCACGCTGGCTCGGTGCGCTCCTGCACGACGTGCGCGCCGGGGCGAGCAAGCTCACCATCGTGGACCCGGCACTCGGCGACTTCGCCGCGCTGAACCTCGCGAGCCCGGCCTTTGCCGATGGCGCGCGGCTGCCGGAACGCTTCACCGCCGACGGCACCGGCGTGTCGCCGCCGCTCTACTGGACGGGCGTCCCGGCCGGCACCGAGTCGCTCGCGCTGGTGGTGGAGGATCCCGACGCCCCCGCCGCCCAGCCGCTGGTCCACGCGATCGTCTGGGGCATGCCGCCCTCGACCGACCAGCTGCGCGAGGGCGCGATCCAGGCGGATGGCGACGGCGCGCTCGACGGCAGTGACGTCGGCCGCAACAGCTATCTGCGGGAAGGCTGGCTGCCGCCCGATCCACCGAGCGGCCATGGCGAGCATCGCTATGTCTTCCAGCTGTTCGCGCTCGGGCCGGGCGAGGATCTCGATCCCACTCCCGGCCGTGGCGCCGTCGTCCATGCCATGGCCGGCCGCGTGCTCGCCGCCGGCCTACTCACCGCCACCTATTCGCGCGACGAACCCGCCGACATCGGCCCGGTCGGAAGCGCGGTACCCGCCTGAACCCCACGTGTCCCCGCGCAGGCGGGGACCCAGGGCCAAGCAGACCAACCGGCAGCATTGTGGCCCGGTGCTCCCACCCGCGCGGGAGCACCGGTTCTGGTTTACCCGTTGACGATCGTGCCGCCGTTCGGGTGCAGCACCTGCCCCGACATGTAGCTCGCGTCCTCGCAGGCCAGGAACAGGAACGACGGCGCCACCTCATTGGGCTCGCCGCGCCGGCCCATCGGCGTCGACTCGCCAAAGCTCTCCAGCTTCTCCGGCGTCGCCCCGCCCGAGGGGTTGAGCGGCGTCCAGATCGGCCCCGGCGCCACCGCGTTCACGCGGATGCCCTTCTCGATCAGGTTCTCGGACAGGCTTCGCGTGAAGGCAGTGATCGCCCCCTTGGTGGACGAATAGTCCAGCAGCTCCTTCGACCCCTGATACATGGTGACGGAGGTGCAGTTCACGATCGCAGCACCCGGCTTCAGGTGCGGCATCGCCGCCTGCACCAGGAAGAACATGCCGAAGATGTTGGTCTGGAAGGTGCGGCGCAGCTGCTCCTCGGTGATGTCGGTGATTTCCTTGTCGGCATGCTGCTCACCGGCATTGTTCACCAGCACGTCGAGCTTGCCGAACTCCGCGATCACCTGCGCCACCGCCTGCTCGCAAAACGCCTTGTCGCCGACATCGCCCGCGATGGTGAGCGCGCGCCGCCCCTCGCCGCGCACGATCTCCGCGGTCTTCTCCGCGTCGTCATGCTCGCACAGATAGACGATCGCGACGTCCGCGCCTTCGCGCGCATAGAGCGCCGCCACCGCCCGGCCGATGCCGCTGTCGGCGCCCGTGACGATCGCCACCTTGTCCTTCAGCCTGCCGGAGCCGGGATAGCGCGGCGTCCAGTCCGGCTTGTCGTCCATCCGGCTCTCATGGCCGGGCAGCGCATCCTCATGGATCATCGGGTCGAAGTCGCTCATCGCGGAAGGCCTTTTCGTCTCTGGGGGTTAGCCGGAGAACGGGAGGCCGCAGCTGATGTTCCGACGTGGTCGCCTCGGCCCGATTGCCCCTTACGCCCACCCCGTTTGTCTCGAGTAGGGATCGAGCCCGTCGAGAGCCCGTATCGAGAGAGCCACAACAACCGGTCTCTCGATACGCCGTCTCGACGAGCTCGACGGCTACTCGAGACAAACGGCAGAAGGTGAGGATTCGACGCTCCTTTTGAACGTCGAGCGATCCTACAGGTCGAGCTTCTCGTAATCCGGCGGCGGCGCCACGCCCTCCATCCGCTCGGCGAGCAGCGGGCGGAAGCTCGGGCGGCTCTTCATGCCGACGTACCAGCGCTTGGCGGTGGTGTGCGTCTTCCAGTCGATCCCGCCCAGATAGTCCGCGACCGAAATCTGCGCCGCGGCCGCCAGATCGGCCAGGCTCATCGTCGCCCCGCCCAGCCAGGCGCGGTGGTCGAGCAGATAGTCGATGTAGTCGAGATGCTCGACCGCCGCCTTCATCGCGTCGCGCAGCGCGCGCGTGTCGGGCGGCAGGCGATGGACGATGCGCTTCTCCATCCGCTCCAGCAGCAGCGGCCCGGTGATCTCGCGGAAGAAATGCGTGTCGAACCAGGTGACCAGCCGGCGGATCTCCGCCCGGTCGGCCGCGGTGCCGTTCAGCATCGCCGCCTTGTCGACGGTCTCCTCGAAATATTCGCAGATCGCCATCGAATCGATCAGCGTGACGCCGCGCTCGACATCCACCATCACCGGCGTCTGCCCGGCGGGGTTCAGGTCGAGGAACTCGTCGCGGCGCGCCCAGGGCGATTCGCGCACGGGTTCGTAACCGACGCCCTTTTCCGACAAGAGCAGGCGGACCTTGCGCGAAAAGGGACACAGCGGGAATTGCAGGAGCTGCCACATGGCTTTGCTGTTAGGCGGGCGGGAAGGCGGGCGGAAGGGGCTTGATGCAGGACGGGCATAGAGAATGACGGCAGTGCTGTGGCTTGCGGGCGCGATCCTGCTGGCGGAACTGTCGCGCCACCGTGCCGCCTGTGCCGGCGCGGTGCTGCTCGCCTGCCTGTCGGGCACGACGCTGCCGGACCTCGACCTGTCGCTGGGACTGGTCCACCGCAGCATCCTGACCCACGGGCCGCTGCTGCCCGCCCTGCTGCTGCTCGGGCCGCCTCGCTGGCGTCCCGCCGCGGCCGGGCTGGCGCTCGGCATCGGCCTGCACGTCGCCGCCGACACCTTTCCCAACGCCATGACCGGCTATGCGACCGTGAAGCTGCCGTTGGCCGGCTCGATCGGCGCCACCGCCTCCTACCTCTGGCTCGCCGCCAATGCCCTCGCGCTCACCATCGCGGGCGGAATGCTGCTGGCGCGCGAGTTCCCGCCCAAGTGGCTGGCGGGGCTGCTGGCGGGCAGCGCCGCGATCGGCATCGCCTATCTGTTCGTCACCGACGGCGGCTGGCCGGCACTCGGCATCTACGCCGCCTTCGGCTGGCTCGCCGTCCGCCAACGCAAGCAGGCGCGGATCGGCTGACGCCTCAGCGGCAGCGGGTGCCCGGCCGCGTCGCCTCCCAGGCCACCGCCTGCAACCGCTCCGCCATGTCGCTGCCGATGCCGAGCTCGATCGCCGAAGCCTCCTCGCGGCCCAGCGTCCGCGGATCGCGGCCGGTGATCTCGGCGAACAC
This sequence comes from Sphingomonas sp. ACRSK, assembly GCF_022346685.1. NCBI lineage: Bacteria > Pseudomonadati > Pseudomonadota > Alphaproteobacteria > Sphingomonadales > Sphingomonadaceae > Sphingomonas > Sphingomonas sp. ACRSK. The sequence continues at coordinate 7,442 of NZ_JAKRNR010000024.1, forward strand.
GATCAGCGCCTCCAGATAATAGCCGTACACGCTCGCGTGATACTGGTCATAGGACCAGAGCGGTGCCTGATCGTAAGCGATGCCGTCATAGGGGTTCGCATCCGCGACGCCGCGCGCCATCGCGCAGTTGAAGCCCTCGCCCACCGGCAGCACGCGCGTGCCCGGCCGCACCGTCGCCGCCCGGTCGTAGGCGCGACGCAGGTCGCGGGCCATCGTCTCGATCGGCTTGCCCTTCCACGGGCTCGGCTTCTGGAACACCAGGTCCGGCCGCGACCAGGTCGCCATCAGCCGCAGGTCGACCTTGGGATTGCGTGCCGCGAACAGGGCGGACAGGCGCCGCACGCCTTCCACCAGCCCGGCGGGATCGCCCGGCTTCTCCGGATCGAGGGTGCTGTATTCCTGCAGCACGACATGGTCCCAGGCGCGGTCGAACCGGTCGCGCCGGTTCTGCCAGTGCCAGTTGAGCGTGCGGCCCCCGGCCGTCTCCAGTGACACCTGATAGTCGAGCCCGGCCTGGTCCGCGAACCGCTTGAACAGCGCCGGCACGCCGCCCAGCCCCTCGCCGTTCAGGTCGGTGACGGTGTCGGGACGATATTTCCATGCGGGCGAGTTGGCGCCGAAGGTGAAGCTGTTGCCGACGAACAGGATCGTCTCCGCCCCCGCGGGAACAGCCCCCGCCAGCAGCGTGGCCGCCACGATCCCGATCCAGCGTGCGAACTTCATGCCTCTCTCCCGATGCGCCGCCTCTTCGGCCGCCCGCCGCTTCATCGGCATTCGGCGCGCAACTGCAACCGCCTTTGCACAAGGCGGGAGAAAAGATCCGGCGATGTGAGAGAGTGGATGCCCCGCGTGGATTCGAACCACGATTGACGGAGTCAGAGTCCGTAGTCTTACCATTAGACGACAGGGCAACGTCGTGAGGGCGCGCTGTTAGGGGGCGCGCGCGGCGCGGTCAAGCCTGTTTTCACGCGAATGCGCGATCGACGCGCGGCGCACGCTCCGGCGACCCCAGCGGGCGCCCCGTCGCGGAACCCGTCTTCGCCGCCGTTCCGGTTCCAGCCTCGCCTTGCCGTTGCCAGAAGGTTCCGCTAGCTTTTCCGTCAAGCACCGAGCGGCGGATCTCCGCCGTGACGGAACAGAACATAAGAAGAAAGTGACGGCATGGGGGAATCCACCGCCCGGTTGCCGCACCGGCGGGGCGTTGCCCCCGCCCGTTCGGGACCACATGCACCAGCGCAATCGCGCTTTGCCAAGGCGCGCCATTTCGCGGCGCTGGACCTCGGCACCAACAACTGCCGGCTGCTGATCGCGCGGCCGCAGGGATCGGGCTTCGCGGTCGTCGATGCCTTTTCGCGAATCGTGCGACTCGGCGAAGGGCTTGCGGCGACCGGCCGGCTGAGCGAAGCCGCGATCGAACGCACCATCGCCGCGCTCCGAATTTGCGCCGACAAGCTGCGCCGTCGCAACGTCACCCTGTCGCGCGCGGTCGCGACCGAGGCGTGCCGGCGCGCCACCAACGGCGCCGACTTCATCCGGCGCGTACATGAGGAGACCGGTATCTTTCTGGACGTGATCTCGGCCGAGGAGGAGGCCCGCCTCGCCGTGCTCGGCTGCCATGCGCTGCTGGAGCCGGGCGACGGCCCGGCGCTGGTGTTCGACATCGGCGGCGGCTCGACCGAACTGGTCCTGCTCGACACCGCGGGGCCGGTCCCCAGGGTCGTGGACTGGCACAGCACCCCCTGGGGCGTGGTGTCGCTGACCGAAAGCCTGGGCGCCGGTCGCGCCGCGCCGATCGCCAGCGGCGCGTTCGACGCCATGCGCGCCTGCGTGTCCGAAAGCTTCGCGCCCTTTGCCGCGCGCCTGCCCGAGGTCACCGGCCAGCGCCGGCTGCTGGGCACCAGCGGCACCGTGACCACGCTTGCGAGCGTCCATCTCGGCCTCGACAGCTATGATCGCTCGGCGATCGACGGGCTGATCGTGCCGGCCGACGCGATGCGCCAGGTCAGCCGCCGCCTCGCCGGGCTGGAGCTCTCCGGCCGCGCCAAGGTGCCCTGCATCGGCCCGGAGCGCGCCGACCTGGTGGTGGCCGGCTGCGCTATCCTGGAGGCGATCCTGGACCTGTGGCCGGCCGAGCGCCTCGGCATCGCCGATCGCGGCATCCGCGAAGGCATTCTGCGCCGCCTGATGCAGGGGCGCTACGCATGAGGGGCGCACCTCCCGGGCGCCAGCGCGTCCGCACCGCCCGCGGCCGCACCGCCCAGTCGACCCGCTGGCTCGAACGCCAGTTGAACGATCCCTACGTCAAGCGCGCCAAGGCCGAAGGCTATCGCAGCCGCGCCGCCTACAAGCTCCTGGAGCTGAACGAGCGCTTCCACCTGTTGCGCGGCGTCAAGCGCGTGGTCGACCTCGGCATCGCGCCGGGCGGCTGGTCGCAGGTGGTGCGCAAGCTCGCGCCCTCGGCCGCCATCGCCGGCATCGACCTCTTGCCCGTCGATCCGATCGACGGCGTCACCATCTTCCAGCTCGACTTCCTGCACGAGACGGCTCCGGACCTCCTGCGCGAGGCGCTGGGCGGCGAGGCGGACCTGGTCATGTCGGACATGGCGGCCAACACCGTCGGCCATCCGCAGACCGATCACCTGCGCACCATGGCGCTGGTGGAGGCCGGCGTGATGTTCGCCTGCGAAGTGCTGCGACCGGGCGGTGCCTTTGTTGCCAAGTCGCTGGCGGGCGGCGCGGACAATGCCCTGATTGCGGAACTCAAGCGCAACTTCCAGTCCGTGAAGCACGCCAAGCCCCCGGCGAGCCGCAAGGGTTCGTCGGAATGGTATGTGATCGCCCAGGGCTTCAAGGGCCGGGCGAAGGTGGCGGCGGAGGAGTAAGCGGCCGGCGGGCCCGCCGCGAGGGGGACCTCCCCTGCCAGCTGCAACACCGTACCCCGGCGAAGGCCGGGGCCCAGTCGGGATGTCCTGGCGAGGGAGCGCACACCACCGAAAACTCCGTAGCTGGACCCCGGCCTTCGCCGGGGTACAGGTCTGCCTGCGCCTACGGGTTCAGGGACGAAGGACGAGCTTACCACGGCTCCGTGTTTCCACGCCCCCACCCACGCCTTGCCTTCGGCGAGGCGTTGCGCCACTCCCCACGCCATGAACGCTCCCGCTCCCAAGCCCTGGGTCCTCGACATCGCGCCCTATATCCCGGGCCGCGCGACCAACGATGGCGGCCGGCCGGTCGTGAAGCTCTCGGCCAACGAGAACCCGCTGGGCACCTCGCCGGCGGCACGCGCCGCGTTCGAGGGCGCCCACTCGAGCCTGGAACGCTACCCGGACCCCAGCGCGACCGCATTGCGCGAAGCGCTCGCCGCCGCCCATGGCCTGGATCCTGCGCGCGTGATCTACGGCACCGGCTCCGACGAGCTGCTGCACCTGGCCGCCGGCGCCTATGCCGGCCCGGGGGACGAGGCGATCTACGTCCGCTACGGCTTTGCGGTCTACGACATCGCGATCCGCCGCGTGGGTGCGACCCCGGTGGTGGCGCTCGACCGCGACTATGCGACCGACGTCGACGCGATCCTGGCCGCGGTCACCGATCGCACCACGCTGGTCTATGTCGCCAACCCCAACAACCCGACCGGCACCTTCGCGCCCGCTGCGGAGATCGCACGGCTGCACGCCGGACTGCCGTCGCACGTGCTGCTGGTGCTCGATCAGGCCTATGCCGAATATCTGGAGCCGGAGGACGACGATCTCGGCCTGCAGCTGGTGGAGGCGCATGAGAACGTCTTCGTCACCCGCACCTTCTCCAAGATCCACGGCCTTGCCGCCGAGCGGATCGGCTGGGGCTATGGCTCGGCCGCGGCGATCGACGCGATGCACCGCATCCGCGCGCCCTTCAACGTCACCACCGCAGGCCAGATGGCGGCGATCGCCGCGGTCGGCGACACCGACTTCGTCGAGCGCAGCCGCGCCCACAACCGCCAGTGGCGCGAGTGGCTGGCGGGCGAAATCGCCGCACTCGGCAACGCCGGCCTGCGCGCGGTGCCCTCCGAAACCAACTTCCTCCTCGTCCTGTTCGAGGGGCCGGTCTCGGCCGAGACCGCGTACAAGGGGCTGATGGACGCGGGCTACATCACCCGCTGGCTGCCGGGCCAGGGCCTCGCCAACGGCCTGCGCATCACCATCGGCACCGAAGGGCAGATGCGCGGCCTGGCCGAGGCGCTGCGCGGGATCGTCGGCTGATGCTGCCCTTCGCCCGCGTCGCCGTGATCGGCCTGGGGCTGATCGGCTCGTCGGTCGCGCGCGCCGTGCGCGAGGCGATGCCGAACGTCCGCCTCACCGGCCACGACGCCGACCCCCAGGTGCGCGAAACCGCGCGCGCGCTCGCCCTCGTCGACGACGTCGCCGACCATCCCGGCGCCGCCGTCCTCGATGCCGAGCTGGTGGTGTTGTGCGTGCCGGTCGGCGCGATCGGCGCCGTCGCGGCAGAGCTCGCGCCCGACCTGCCCGAAGGCGTGATCGTCACCGACGTCGGATCGAGCAAGGCGAGCGTCGCCCAGGCGCTGGCCGAGGCGCTTCCCGGCGTCGCCGTCGTCCCCGCCCACCCGGTCGCCGGCACCGAACGCTCGGGGCCGGAAGCGGGGTTTGCTTCGCTGTTCCGCAACCGCTGGTGCATCCTGACGCCGGCCGAGGACGCCGACCCCGTCGCCGTCGAGCGCGTCGCCGAATTCTGGCGCCGGCTGGGCGCCGACATCGAGCAGATGGCGCCCGAGCACCACGACCGCGTGCTCGCGGTCACCAGCCACCTGCCGCACCTGATCGCCTACACCATCGTCGGCACCGCCTCCGACCTCGAGGAAGTGACCCAGAGCGAGGTGATCAAATATTCGGCTGGCGGCTTCCGCGACTTCACCCGAATCGCCGCGTCCGACCCGACCATGTGGCGCGACGTGTTCCTCAACAATCGCGAGGCGGTGCTCGACATGCTCCAGCGCTTCTCGGAGGATCTGTCGGCGCTCCAGCGCGCGATCCGCTGGGGTCAGGGCGACGAGCTGTTCGACCGCTTCACCCGCACCCGCGCGATCCGCCGCTCGATCGTCGAGCAAGGCCAGGACGACGCCCGCGCCGACTTCGGCCGCAGCCACGAGTAGGGGGGTCTCAAACCCCTGTGGTACCCCGGCGAAGGCCGGGGCCCAGTTGGGTAGCAGGCCGTGATGGAGCATGCCCTCGCCGTGCTCCTGCGAAGGCAGGAGCCCAGGGTTCCGGGCATAACCGCCGTTGCTCTGCTTGGCCCTGGATCCCCGCCTGCGCGGGGATACGGTGAAGGGGCGAACGGGCCTGCTTCTTGAGCCAGCGCGCGGCGGGTGTGCCGCGGCCCACCACCGCCTTCCCAACTGGGCCCCGGCCTCCGCCGGGGCACAAGTACGCCTCAGTCCGCGAACGGATCCCGTACCAGGATCGTGTCCTCGCGCTCCGGGCTGGTCGACACCAGCGCCACCGGGCACTGGATCAGCTCCTCGACCCGGCGGATGTACTTGATCGCCTGCGCCGGAAGCTCGGCCCAGCTGCGCGCGCCTGCCGTCGACTCCTGCCAGCCCGGCATCGTCTCGTAGATCGGCTCCACCTTCGCCTGGTCGGCGGCGTGGGCGGGATAATAGTCGAGCGTCTCGTCGCCGAGCTTGTAGCCGGTGCAGATCGAGATTTCCTCGAACCCGTCGAGCACGTCGAGCTTGGTGAGCGCGATGCCGGTCACGCCGGAGACCGCGACCGACTGGCGCACCAGCACCGCGTCGAACCAGCCGCAGCGGCGCTTGCGGCCCGTGACGGTGCCGAACTCATGGCCGCGCTCGCCCAGCCGCTGGCCGGTCGCATCCTCCAGCTCGGTCGGGAACGGGCCCGAACCGACGCGGGTGGTATAGGCCTTGGCGATCCCCAGCACGAAGCCGACCGCGCCCGGACCCAGGCCCGAACCGCCTGCCGCGGTGCCGGCGATGGTGTTGGACGAGGTGACGAACGGGTAGGTGCCGTGATCGATGTCGAGCAGCACGCCCTGCGCGCCTTCGAACAGGATGCGACGGCCGCGGGTACGCGCCTCGTTCAGGTCGCGCCACACCGGGCGTGCGAACGGCAGCACGAAACCCGCGATCTCGCGCAGCTGCTCGAGCAGCGCGGCACGATCGATCGGCGGCTCGCCGAAGCCGGCGCGCAGCGCGTCATGGTGCGCGGAGAGGCGATCGAGCTGCGGCTCGAGCGAATCGAGATGGGCCAGGTCGCACACGCGCAGCGCGCGGCGGCCGACCTTGTCCTCATAGGCCGGGCCGATGCCGCGGCGGGTGGTGCCGATCTTGCCGGCGCCGCTCGCATCCTCGCGCAGACCGTCGAGGTCGCGGTGGAACGGCAGGATCAGCGTGCAATTGTCGGCGATGCGCAGCGTGTCGGGGGTGACCTCGACGCCCTGCTCGCGCAGCCGCGCCACTTCGTCCCGAAGCGCCCAGGGGTCCAGCACCACGCCGTTGCCAATGACGGAAGGCGTGCCGCGCACGATGCCCGACGGCAGCAGCGACAGCTTATAGGTCTTGCCATCGACCACCAGCGTATGGCCGGCATTGTGCCCGCCTTGGAAGCGGACCACCACATCGGCACGCTCCGCCAGCCAATCGACGATCTTGCCCTTGCCCTCGTCGCCCCATTGGGCGCCGATTACCGCCACGTTCGCCACGCCAGTTCCTTTATATGCGTGAAAAGCGGGGCCGCCCTAGAGCGCGGGGGCGCCCGCGTCCACCCGTAGAGGCCACGCGCGGCGCAGCGGGCAGCCGGGACGCCGCCCGATCAGTATTTCTGCTGGCGCTCGTAGAGCGAGCGATAATGCTGGATGCGCGTCACGCGCAGCCCGGGCATACCCGACCGGTCGATCGCGCGCTGCCAGCTGGCGAATTCCTCGGGCGAAAGCCTGTAGCGGCTGCAGACCTCGTCGATGGTCAGCAGCCCGCCGTTCACCGCCGCGACCACCTCCGCCTTGCGCCGGACGACCCACCGCGTCGTATCGGGCGGCGGCAGCGAGTCGAGCGTCAGCGGCTCGCCTAGCGGCCCGATCACCTTTGCGGGACGGATCTTCTGGTTCTCGATCATCTTCTACCTCTAGGGGCGCCGGCCTGCCCCAACACGACCGGCTCCCGGTTCTGATCCCTGTTATGCCTCGCGGGTAAAGATTCCCTTCACCCCTGCCCTTCCCGCGGTGCCACGCGCGGCGGGCGCAGCGCTTCCGCAACCGCCGGATGGAACGCCCCGTGGCGCGGCGACAGCAAGCCTTCGCTTGCCCGTGCCATGGCGACCTTTGCCTGCACCCGGGCGGTGGCGCTTGCCGCCTGGCGCGCGCTTGCCCCCGCAAGCAGCACGGCCAGATCGACGGGCAGGGCGGTAACCGCAATGCCGCGCTCCAATCGGGCGAAACTCAGGTCCAACGAGGCTCCTTCCAACCGTTCGGTAGCCGTCCGGTCTAGGGAAAGATGCTAAACAGCCCGTAAAAGCGGCTCCCTTCCGTCCTGCTTTTTGCATCCGCTCGTCGCGCCTCCTATGTGGCCGCCCATGATCGAAGGCGATTTCCAGCTCGAGTCCCCGGTGCGCGCACGCCGCATCGTCGTCGCCATGTCCGGCGGCGTCGACAGCTCGGTGGTGGCCGCACTGGCGGCCCGTACGGGTGCGGAGACGATCGGCGTCACCCTCCAGCTCTACGACCATGGCGCCGCGATCGGCCGGGCGGGCAGCTGCTGCGCCGGTCGCGACATCCGCGACGCACGCGCGGTGTGCGACAGCCTGGGCATCGCCCACTATGTCTTCGACCATGGGACCAGCTTTCGCGAGAACGTGATCGACGACTTCGCCGACGAATATCTCGCCGGCCGCACGCCGATCCCGTGCGTGAAGTGCAACATGGGCCCCAAGTTCACCGACCTGCTCGCGCTCGCCCGCGATCTGGGCGCGGACTGCCTGGCGACCGGCCACTATGTCCGCCGGGTGTTCGGGAGCGAAGGCGCGGAGCTCCACCGCGCGGTCGATCCCGCGCGCGACCAGAGCTATTTCCTGTTCGCCACCACCCGCGCGCAGCTCGATTTCATTCGCTTCCCGCTCGGCGGCATGCCCAAGGCGCGGGTGCGCGAGATCGCCGCCGAGATGGGGCTTGGCATCGCCGCCAAGCCCGACAGCCAGGACATCTGCTTCGTGCCCGACGGCGACTATGCCGGGCTGGTGAAGAAGCTGCGCCCAGGCGCCGACGCCGGCGGCGAGATCGTCGACCTGGAAGGCCGCGTCCTCGGCCGCCACGCCGGCCTCGTCGGCTTCACCGTCGGCCAGCGCCGCGGCATCGAGATCGGCGGCCAGCCCGAGCCGCTCTATGTGGTCCGGCTGGAGCCGGAGAACCGGCGTTTGGTGGTCGGTCCGCGCATCGCGTTGGCGGTGGGCGCGGCGCGGCTTGCCGACATCAACTGGCTGGGCGGCGACCGCGGCCAGCCGCTCACCGCCAAGGTCCGCTCGATGGCCAAGCCCGTGCCCGCGCGGCTAGAGGGCGACCGGCTGGTGTTCGAGGCTCCGGAATATGGCGTGGCACCCGGCCAGGCGGCGGTGCTCTACGCCGGCGACCGCGTGCTCGGCGGCGGCTGGATCGCGGAGACCGAGTCGGCAATAGCGCTGGCCGCCTGAGGTTGAGCAGCACCCCGGCACCACCCATCCCCGTTCGTCTCGAGTAGCCATCGAGTAGCTGCGTCAGCAGCGTATCGAGAGGGCGTATCGAGAGACAGGTTGGCGCGCGGAACCGCACCTCGACACGAGCTCTCGATACGCGCCTTGCGGCGCTACTCGGTCTCTACTCGGCACAAACGGCAGAGGATTGGGACGACACGCCCCCCCCACCCTCACGGCAGCAGGAAACTCCCCTCGATCACCGTGACGCAGCGCCCGCCCAGAACCGCGCGCTCCCCGTCCAGCCGCACGTTCAGCCGGCCGCCGCGCGCGCTTGCCTGATAGGCGGTGAAGCGGTCGCGCCCCAGGCGCTGCGTCCAATAGTTCGCCATCACCGCATGGGCGGAGCCCGTCACCGGGTCCTCGGCAATGCCGCAGCCCGGTGCGAACACCCGGCTGATCACGTCGGTGTCGCGGCCCGGCGCGGTGACGATCACGATCGCCTCCCCCTCCACCATCAACCCCGCGGGATCGGGCTGGAGCTGCTCGACCGTCTCGGCATGCGCCACCACCGCCAGCGCATAGCCGTTGGCGTGCCACAGCGTCTCCTCGACCGCACACCCCAGCGCCGTGACGATCTCCGGCAGCGGCTTCGGCTCGGGCGCCCAGGCGGGCAGCACCATCGCATAGCCGTCCCCGTCGCGCGCCACCTCCAGCACCCCGGCACGACGCGTGCGGAACCGCACCCGCTCCAGCGCGGGATCGGCCGACAGCAGCGTGTGGCCGCTCGCCAGCGTCGCATGGCCGCACAGCATCACCTCCTCCGTGGGGGTGAACCAGCGCAGCTCACGATCGGCCTCGCCGCTCGCGTCGGGCACCAGGAAGGCGGTCTCCGACAGGTTGTTCTCGGCCGCGACCTGCTGGAGGATCGCATCGTTGGGCCAGGCATCGAGCTGGAGCACCGCCGCCGGATTGCCGCCAAAGGCCGCGTCGGCGAACGCATCGACCTGCGTGAACGGTACCCGCATGCTCATCCTCCCACCCGCTTGCCGAACCAGTGCGGTGTCACGTCCGCTTCCACCAGCGGATTGTCGGTGTCGACATGCCCCTCGGGATCGAGGTGGATCAGCACTTCCACCCGCGGATAGGCGCGGCGCAGGTTCTTCTCCACCGCCTCGACGATATCGTGCGCCTCGGCGACGCTGAGCGTGCGGTCCACCTCCATGTGGAACTGCGCGAAGTCGTGGCTGCCGGAGCGGCGCGTGCGGAAGTCATGGATGCCGCGCAGCCCCTCCTGGCGCGCCGCCACGTCCAGGAATGCCCGCCGCTCGGCCTCGGGCCATTCCTTGTCCATCAGCTGGTCGATCGCCTGGCTCGACGCGCGGAACGCACCCCAGGCGAGCCACAGCGCGATGGCGATGCCGAACACCGGATCGGCCCCGGACCAGCCGACATAGTGGTCGAGCGCGATCGCCGCGATCACCGCCAGGTTGAGCAGCAGGTCCGACTGATAGTGGACGCTGTCCGCGCGCACCGCGACCGATCCGGTCTTGCGGATGATGGAACGCTGATAGGCGAGCAGCGCAAAGGTGCCGACGATCGCCACCATCGACACGCCGATGCCGAACTCGGGGTCGGCGGTCTCGCCCGGCTCGGCAAAGGCGGCGATCGCGCGCCAGGCGATACCGACGGCGGAAGCCGCGATCAGCGCCACCTGGAACAGCGCCGCCAGCGCCTCCGCCTTGCCGTGTCCGAAGCGGTGGTCGTGGTCCGCCGGCGTCGCCGCCAGCCGCACGCCGTACAACGTGACAAGGCTGGCGAGCAGGTCGAGCGCGGTGTCGGCAAGGCTGCCGAGCATCGCCACCGAGCCCGTGGTCCACGCCGCCACGCCCTTGAGCGACAGCAGCGCCAGCGCCATCGCGACCGAGGCGATGGCGGCGCGCACCGCATAGGGGATGATCCGCCCGCGCTCGGCCTCGGTCATGGAAACAGCAGCCCCTCGGTCCAGCCGTCCGCCGTGCGGGTGAACAGCCGCCGCTCGTGCAGGCGATAGGCGCGGTCCTGCCAGAACTCGATCGTGTCGGGCACGACGCGATAGCCGCCCCAGTGCGGCGGGCGCGGCACGTCGCCGCCCGCAAAGCGCGCCTGCACCTCGGCGAACCGCTCCTCGAAGCGCTCGCGCGCGGCCAGCGGGCGCGACTGGAGCGACGCCCAGGCGCCCAGCTGCGAGTCGCGCGGTCGCGACGCGAAATACACGTCCGACTCGGCATCGCTCGCCTGCACCACGGCGCCTTCGATCCGCACCTGCCGGCGCAGCCCCTTCCAGTGGAACAGCAGCGCCGCCTGGGGATTGGCGGCCAGGTCGGTGCCCTTGCGGCTCTCGCGATTGGTGTAAAAGACGAAGCCCAAGTCCGGGCCATGGCCCTTCAGCAGCACCTCACGCACCGACGGGCGCCCGCCCGCGTCCGCCGTGGCCAGCGCCATGGCATTGGGGTCGTTGGGCTCGCTCGCCGCGGCTTCGTCCAGCCAGGTGTCGAACAGCGCGAAAGGGTCGGTCGTCATGCGCGGCCCTATACGCCCGTTGGCGCGGTTTCGCACCCCTGGCCCTTGCGGTGATTCCGCCGGGCGGCGGGAACGACTCTTTCTCCTGGGAATTGAATCGGTTGCGCAACAAGGAAACGGCGATGGCGGCAAGGGCGTATTGGCAGGGGCAGATACGGCTAGCGCTGGTGTCGATCCCCGTGGAAATCTATCCGGCGACCAAGTCGGGCGCGGCGGTCTCCTTCCGCCAGATCCACGAGCCGACCGGCAAGCCGATCAAGTACGAAAAGAGCGTGGCCGGCGTGGGCCCGGTCGATCCCGACGAGATCGTCAAGGGCTACGAGGTCGAGAAGGGCAACTACATCCTGCTCGAACAGGATGAGATCGACGCCGTGAAGCTCGAGTCCAAGAAGACGCTCGAGCTCACACAGTTCGTCGACGCCGACGAAATCGACGTGCTCTACTATGAAAAGCCCTATTTCGTGGTGCCCGCCGACGACCTCGCCGAAGAGGCGTTCATCGTCCTGCGCGAGGCGCTTCGCCGCAGCAGGAAGGTGGGCCTGGGCCAGCTCGCGCTGCGCGGCCGCGAATATGTGGTGAGCCTGAAACCCTGCGGCCGCGGCATGATCCTGGAGACGCTGCGCTACGCCGACGAGGTGCATCGCGCGCAGGGCTATTTCCGCGACATCCCCGACGAGAAGCCGGACGAGGACCTGCTCGACCTCGCCGAGACGCTGATCGCGAAGAAGACCGCGAAGTTCGATCCGCAGGAGTTCCACGACCGCTACGTCGATGCACTGAAAGACCTGATCGAGCGCAAGAAGAAGTCCAAGGGCAAGATCGTCGATACCACCGACGACGAGGACGCCCGCCCCACCGGCTCCAACGTCGTCGATCTCATGGCCGCGCTCAAGAAATCGCTGGAGAAGCCCGGCGACACCAGCGGCAAGCCCGCGCCCAAGAAGCGCACGACGAGCAAGGCGGCGAACGACGCGGCCGAAGACAAGCCCGCGCGCAAGACGGCCGCGAAGAAGCCGGCCGCGAAGCCCGCCGCCAAGGCCCCGGCCCGCAAACGTGCTTGAGTTCCCCCCAGCCCGCGACACCCATATCCCGGCGCAGGCCGGGATCCAGAGCCCAGCGGTGCAACGGCCAGTGAGTCCCACCTGGACCCCGGCCTCCGCCGGGGTACGCGAGGGGAGGACCCGCTAAATGCCCAAGACCGACCCCCTCGCCCTCTACAACGCCAAGCGCGACTTCAGCCGCACCGCCGAGCCGGCCGGCACGCTGGAGCCCGGCCACGGCAACCGCTTCATCGTCCAGAAGCACGACGCGACCCGCCTTCACTGGGACTTCCGCCTCGAACTCGACGGCGTGCTCAAGAGCTGGGCGGTGACGCGCGGCCCCAGCCTCGATCCCGACCAGAAGCGGCTGGCCGTGCGGACCGAGGACCATCCGCTCTCCTACGGCGATTTCGAAGGCACCATTCCCAAGGGCGAGTACGGCGGCGGCACGGTGATGCTGTGGGACGACGGCACCTGGGCGCCGATCAAAGGTAAGTCCGCCAAGGACCTGGAGAAGGGCCATCTCCACTTCGTCCTCGACGGCGAGCGGATGAAGGGCGAGTGGCTGCTGATCCGGCTGAAACCGCGCGGCCGCGAGAAGAACGAGAACTGGCTGCTGCGCAAGATCGACGACGCGGAGGCCGGCGGCGCCGACACGCTGGTCGAAACCGCGCTCACCAGCGTCAAGACCGGCAGGACGATGGACGAGATCGCCGCTGGCAAGAAGGCCGCGACCAAGCCCAAGGCGAAGACGGCTGCCAAGACGGCCACCAAGACCGCCGCCAGGCCCGAACCCCGCGCCCCGGCCAAGTCGCGCGCAAAGACCGCGCAAGCCGGCAAGCGCCCCGCCTTCACCGAACCGCAGCTGTGCACGCTGGTCGACGCCGTGCCCGCCGGCAACAGCTGGCTGCACGAGGTGAAGTACGACGGCTATCGCGCGCTGGTCGCGATCGGCAAGGGCGGCCCCACCATCTACACCCGCAGCGGCCTCGACTGGACGCCCAAGTTCCCCGGGATCGCCGAGGCCGCCGCCGCCATCCCCGCCGGCAGCGCGCTGATCGACGGCGAGATCGTCGCCTTCAAGGACGGCCGCCCCGATTTCTCGACGCTGCAGGAGGCGATCAGCAACGGCGGCGACATGGCCTTTTTCGCCTTCGACCTGCTCGAGGTGGACGGCGAGGATTTGCGCGTCCTGCCCCAGGTGCAGCGCAAGGACCGACTGCGCCCGCTGATCGAGAACGTCGACGCGCGCCTCCACTATTCCGAGCATGTCGTCGGCGCCGGCGAGAAGCTGTTCGAGGCGATGTGCCGCGAAGGCTATGAGGGCGTCGTCTCCAAACGCGCGGACGCTCCCTATCGCGGCACCCGCACCAAGGGGTGGTTGAAGACCAAGTGCATCCGCCGGCAGGAGTTCGTGATCGTCGGCTGGTCGCCCTCCACCGCCGCCAGCCGCGGCCTGCGCTCGCTGCTGCTGGCGGTGAACGGTCCGGACGGGCTCGTATACGCCGGCAAGGTCGGCACCGGCTTCAACGCCGACACCATCGACGACCTGCGCCAGCGCCTCGACACCATCGCCACCAAGACCCCGCCGGTCTCCGTCCCCCGCGCGGCGGCACGCGGCGCGCACTGGGTGAAGCCCAAGCTCGTCGCCGAAGTCGCCTTCGCCGAATTTACCGCCGAGCAGGTCATCCGCCACGCGAGCTTCATCGCCCTGCGCGAGGACAAGCGCCCGGAGGAGGTGGTCGCCGAAACGCCCGAGGCCGCACCGGCCCGGACCAAGGCGGAGGTGCCGACCTCCTCGATCAAGATCACCAACCCGGACCGGGTGATCTTCCCGGAGGACGGCGCCACCAAGGGCGATCTCGCCACCTACATCGCCCAGGTCTCGCCGATCATGCTGCCCTGGGTCGCCAATCGCCCGATCAGCCTGGTCCGCTGCCCGCAGGGGCGCGCCAAGCAATGCTTCTTCCAGAAGCACGACGCCGGCAGCTTCGGCGACCATGTCGATCACGTCGACATCCGCGAGAAGGACGGCTCGACCCAGCCCTATCTCTATGTCCGCGACCTCGATGGGCTGATGGCCTGTGTGCAGATGGGCACGATCGAGTTCCACGGCTGGGGCTCGCGCGCCGAGGATGTCGAGCGCCCCGACCGGCTGGTGTTCGACCTCGATCCCGACGAGGGGCTCGACTGGAAGGACGTCCAGCGCGCCGCCGAGGACCTGAAGCGCCACCTCGCCGACATGGGCCTCGCGAGCTTCCCGATGCTCTCGGGCGGCAAGGGCGTGCACGTCGTCGTGCCGCTCACCCCCCAGGCCGAATGGCCGGCGGTGAAATCCTTTGCCGATCGCTTCGCCCGCGCCCTGGCCGCCGCCGAGCCCGAGCGCTTCACCGCCACCATGTCCAAGGCGAAACGGGTCGGCCGCATCTTCATCGACTGGCTGCGCAACCAGCGCGGCGCCACCGCGGTCATGCCCTATTCCGCGCGCGCTCGCCCCGGCGCCCATGTCGCGGCCCCGGTCAGCTGGGCCGAGTTCGGCGACATCGAGACCCCCAAGCGCTTCTCGATCCACGATGCCGCCGAGCTGATCGAGCGCGCCAACGGCCGCGGCCTTGCCGGCTGGGGCATCGCCGACCAGCCCTTGCCCGATCTTTGACGGGGCACGCCGCCACCGCGAACGGTTGCGCCGCAGCACGGATTATGGTCGACACCCTCCAGCTGCAACCGGAGTGTTGAATTGGCGAGCCCCGCCCTAGCCAGCCTGTTCGACGCTCGGACGATCGCCGGCCGCTGGGCCGCCGACTATTGCGCGCAGGCGCCTGCCGGCGACGTGCTGTGCGACTCGACGGACCGTACCGCCTGGCTCGCCGCGCTGGAGGAGCTTGCCGCCACCGCCGGCGACTCGCTCGATCACGCCCGCGAACGCGCGCAGCGCCAGGCCGACGACGTCGGCCTCGGCCACCGCATGCCCGGCGAGAGCGAGGAGCGTCGCTGGCCGCTGTCGCCGGTCCCGCTGCTGATCGACAGTGACGCGTGGCAGGGCATCGCCGCCGGCATCGCCGAACGCGCCGAGCTGGTCGAGGCGGTGACCGCCGATCTCTACGGCCCCGGACGCCTGGTGTCGGAAGGGGCGATCCCCGCCGCGCTGGTCACCGGCAGCCCCTTGTTCCTGCGGCCGATGGTCGGGGTGACCCCGCCGGGCGGCCACCATCTCCATTTCTTTGCCGCCGACCTCTGCCGCGACGCGGACGGGCGCTGGCGCGTGCTCGCGGACCATCTGCGCGCGCCGGTGGGCGCCGGCTATGCGCTGGAGAACCGGCTGGCGATCGCGCGCACGCTCGGCGGACTGCAGGGCCGGCTCAATGTCCGCCGGCACGCGCCCTTCTTTGCCGCCATGCGCGACGGCCTCGCCGCCACCTGCCGCCGCAGCGAACCGCGCATTGGCCTGCTCACCCCCGGCCGGCTCAACCCCAGCTATGCCGAGCAGGCGCATCTCGCGCGCTACCTGGGCTTCCTGCTGGTCGAGGGCGCCGACCTCGCCGTCCGCGACGACCGGCTCTACGTCCGCACCATCGCCGGGCTAAAGCGCATCGACGCGCTGTGCCGCCGGGTCGATCCCCGCCTGCTCGATCCGCTCGCCTTCGACGCCAGCTCGACGATCGGCGTGCCCGGCCTCGTCGACGCGATGGCCGCCGGCAACGTCGTCGTCGCCAACGCGCCCGGGGCGGGCATGCTCGAGGCACCCGCCTTCTCCGCCTTCCTGCCCGCGCTGGCACAACGGCTCAACGGCGCCCCGCTCCAGCTTCCCAACATCGCCACCTGGTGGTGCGGCCAGTCGGCCGAGCGCGCGCACGTCCTCGCCAACCTGGACCAGATGGTGGTGGCGCCCGCCTTCGGCGCCGTGCCGCTCGGCCTTCCGGGCGGCGGCCCGGTGCTCGGCGCCGATCTCGATGCCGACGCCCGCCGCCTGCTGGCCGAGGACATGGCCCGCCGGCCGCAAGACTATGTCGGGCATGAGGTGGTGCGCCTCTCGACCATGCCCTTCGTCGAGGGGGAGCGGCTCGCCCCCCGCCCCTTCACGCTGCGCGTCTTCGCCGCGCGCGACGCGGACGGCCGGTGGGCAGTGCTTCCCGGCGGCTTCGCGCGCATCGGGGGGGAGGCGGACACCCGCGCGACCGTGATGGGCGAGGGGAGCTGGTCCGCAGACGTCTGCGTCCACGGCGCCGATCCGGTGCCCCCGGTCTCGCTCCTGCCCGTCGCAGGCGCGGTCGAGCTACGCCGCAATCCCGGCACCCTTCCCAGCCGCGTCGCCGACAATCTCTTCTGGCTCGGCCGCTACCTCGAGCGGGGCGAGGCGCTGCTGGGCGCGACCCGCGTGCTGCTCGGCCATTCGATCAGCGCCGACAACGGCGCCGCGCTCGCCGACGAGACGGTCGCGCGGCTGGTCGCGCTGATCGCCGACGCAGGCGCCGCCCCCGCGCCCGCCGGCCACCGCCGCCGCGAGCTCGTCGAGTTCGCCCGCGTCGCGATCGACGGTACCGAGGGCCAGTGGCACAACGTTCGCCAGATCAACCGGCTGGCGGCGGGCATCGGCGCCATCTCGCGCGATCGGCTGTCGGCGGACATGATGCGCCTGCTCGACGCGCCCCACCCCAGCCGCGGGGGGCTGCTCGACCGTGCCGGCTCGCTCCAGCGCCGCTACGCCGCCTTGGCCGGGCTCTCGGCCGAGCACATGGCGCGCACCGACGCCTGGCGCTTCCACGATCTCGGCCGGCGGATCGAGCGGGCGCTCGCGATCACCCGCGCGCTTCGCACCTTTGCCGGCTGCCAGGCGACCTCGGACGACCTCTCCACCCTGCTCGACCTCGCCGACAGCCAGATCAGCTATCGCCAACGCTATCTCACCAGCTTCGGGCGCCTGCCCGTGCTGGACCTGGTCGCGCTTGATCCCGGCAACCCGCGCGCCATCGCCTTCCAGGTGGGGGCGATCGCCGAGCATCTCGCCCGGCTTCCCGTGCTGTCCGACTCCGGCATCGCCGAGCCGCAGCAGGCACTCGCGACCGCGGTCCAGGCGATGGTCACTACCGCCACCGCCGCCAGCCTCGACCCAGCCGCCATAGGCGCACTGGAGGCCAGGCTCATGGACCTCTCCGACGCGATCGCCGCGCGCTACTTCCTCCAGGGGGCCGAGCCATTGCGCGGCTCCGGGCTGACGCTCGCATGATGCGCTATGCCATCCGCCATGTGACCCGCTTCGAATATGCCGATGCGGCGGGCTTCGCGCGGTGCAACCTCCGGCTCAAGCCGATCCTCTGGTCCGGCCAGACGCTCGACGACTACCACCTCTCCGTGGAACCGGGCGGCGAGATCGCCCCCGCACGCGCCCAGGCCGGGCTCGCCAACGTCATGCGGCTGGTCGTCGAAAAGCCGGAGCGCGAACTCACCATCGAGAGCCGCGCGCGGATGACCGTCGATCGGCCGCTGCCGATGCCCGCCGCCGACGACCCGGCCCTGGCCGAGATCGCCGCCTGGGCGCGCGACAGCCGCGACGTCGGCCCGGCGAGCCCCGCCAGCTATCTCTTCCCCTCGCCCCACATCCCGCTCGACCGCGATATCGGCGCCTGGTGCGCCGAGGAGCTCGATCCGGACCGCGGCGCGCTGGAGGCGGCGATCGCGCTTGCCCAGCGCATCCAGCGCGAGTTCGCCTTCGACACCACCGCCACGCTGGTCGACACGCCCCCGCACGTCGCCTTCGCCCAGCGCGGCGGCGTCTGCCAGGATTTCGCGCAGATCATGATCTCCGGCCTGCGCGCCGCCGGGCTGCCCGCCGCCTATGCCTCGGGCTATCTGCGCACGCTCCCCCCGCCGGGCCAGCCGCGGCTGGTGGGGGCGGACGCGACCCACGCCTGGGTGCTGCTGTGGTGCGGCGACCGGCTCGGCTGGATCGGGGTCGATCCGACCAACGGCATCTGGATGGCGAACGACCATGTCATCGTCGCCGTCGGCCGCGACTATCCGGAAATTGCGCCCATCGACGGGGTGGTGCTCGGCTCTGGCGCCCAGACCATGTCCGTCTCGGTAGACGTCGCGCCGCTGGAGGAGTGACGCCCCCCCTCTCCCCGTCCGTGCCGAGTAGAGATCGAGTAGCGGCAAAGCCGCGTATCGAGGGCTCGTATCGAGGTACGGCCACCGACCTCTCGATACGCCGTCGCGATACGCGCCTGGCGGCGCTACTCGACGGCTACTCGAGGCAAACGGAGAAGGCGGACGGAGGGGCGCAAGAGGGATAGGATGCGTCCCTCTTCCAGCCGGGATCCTGCCGAATCCCGGCCTCATAACCGCGATGCCTTCCTCCAGCGCGACCGCCTCAGCGCACCAGCGCGCTTCCCGTCAGCAGTGCGATCAGCGCCGGGTCCCGCGTGCTGCGCGGGTCGGCACGGATCGCGGATTCCTCGCGCCCGATCGCCCGGAAGATCGCCTGGCCCGCCTGCTCCGCGCCGGTGCGTGCCAGCGCCATATAGTCGATGCCGGTCTGCGCACCCGCCACCGCGGTCAGGATCTCCAGCGCGTCCGATCGCAGGCCGGACGAGAATTCGGGGAACATCGCCTCCACCAGCGCGCCGCCCACCTGCCGCTGCAGCAGGTCGGTCGCCGCGGTCGGCCCGCCGCGCAGGATCGCGATCGCGTCCGTGACGGTCATCGACCGGATCGAATCGAGCACCACCGGCGTCGCCCGCTCGGCCGCATCCACCGCCACGTCGTTCAGCGCCATCGCCACCCGGCTGCGCACCGCATTGGTCCGCAGCAGCGCGCCCAGCACGTCGTTGCCCCCGGGATCGGGCAGCGTCAGCCGGGTCAGCTGGTCGTCGTAGAAGCCGCCGGGCTCCGTCAGCCGGGCAAAGGCGCGCTGGCTCGACAGCGTCAGCAGCCGCCGCACGCCCTCCTCCACGCCATAGCTTCCCAGCGTCGTGGCACAGCCCGGCAGGGCGAGCAGCGGCAGCAGCAGCGCGGACTGGACGAGCAGGCGGCGGCGGGCGGGGGAAGCGCAGGCGGTCATGGCCTGCGAAACGGGTGCGCCTCGGCTTCTTTCCGCTCCGGAAATGGATGCCATGCCCCCATTGCCGCCGCGCCCTGCACCGCCTAGCTAACGGGGCATGGCAGACCCTTACGCAACCCTGGGCGTGGCCCGCGACGCGAGCGAAGCGGACATCAAGAAGGCGTACCGTACGCTCGCCAAGGAGCTGCACCCCGACCGGAACAAGGACAATCCCAAGGCGGCCGAGCGCTTCAGCCAGGTGACCCAGGCCTATGACCTGCTCACCGACAAGGACAAGCGCGCTCGGTTCGACCGCGGCGAGATCGACGGCGACGGCAATCCCACGGCGCCCTTCGGCTTCGGCGGCGGCGGCCCGCGGCCGGGCGGCGGCGGACGCACCCAGTTCGATTTCGGCGGCGGCGGCGATGCCGGCGGCTTCGAGGATCTGTTCGAGGGGCTGTTCGGCGGCGGCCAGCGCGGCGGTGGCGGCGGCTTCGGCGGCGGCAGCTTCGGCCGGCGTCAGGCGCCCAAGGGCGCCAACGTCCCCTATCGCCTCGCGGTCTCCTTCACCGATGCCGCGACGCTCAGCCCGCAGCGCATCATGCTGCGCGACGGCAAGACCATCGACCTGAAGCTCCCGGCCGGCCTCGAAAGCGGCACCCAGATGCGCCTCGCGGGCAAGGGCGATCCGGGCCCCGGCGGCCCCGGCGACGCGATCGTCACCATCGAGGTGCAGCCGCATCGCTTCTTCACCCGCGACGGCGACGACGTCCGCCTCGACCTGCCGATCAGCCTTGCCGAGGCGGTGCTGGGCGGCGAGGTGCGCGTGCCCACCGTCGAGGGCGCGGTGATGCTCAAGGTCCCCAAGGGCTCGTCCTCGGGCAAGGTGCTGCGCCTCAAGGGCCGCGGCTTCCACAAAAAGGGCGGCGGGCGCGGCGACCAGCTGGTGACGCTGATGGTGGACCTGCCGGTCGGCGACGACGCGCTGGTCGAATTCGTGCAGGGCTGGCCCGGCCGCGACCAGGATCCCCGGTCGAAGCTCGGCCTGTGACCGATCCCCGCGCCGGCTCCGACCTTCCGGTCGGCGCGGTTTCCCCCGAAAGCCCGGAGGCGCGGCGGCACCGCCGCGCGCCGCTGCTGTCGCGCATGGGCCTCAGTGAACGCGTGATCGAGATCGTCCGCCGGGTCGCGGTCGGCACCTATACCGACGGCTTCACCCACGCCGGCAATCTCGCCTATCTCTCGCTCGTCACCCTGTTCCCCTTCTTCATCGTGGCGGCTGCGGTCGCGCGGCTGGTGGGGCGCACCGGCGACGGCGTCCACGCGGTCGAGGCGTTCCTGCGCACCGTCCCGCCCGAGGTTGCAAGCGTGCTCGAAAAGCCGATCCTGGACGTGCTCCAGGCGCGTTCGGGCTCGCTCCTGTGGCTGGGCGCGTTGGTGGGCCTGTGGACCACCACCGGCTTCATCGAGACGGTGCGCTCGATCCTGCGCCAAGCCTATGGCATCCCGTTCAGCCGGCCGTTCTGGGAATATCGGCTGGGCTCGATCGGCCTGATCGTCGGCTCGGTGATCCTGGCGATGGCGGCGTTCAGCTTTCAGGTGGCGCTGTTGGGCGTCGAGCAGTTCATCCTGCGCGTGATGCCCTTCCTGACCGACACGGCGCGCATCCTCTCGGTCGCGCGGCTGGCGCCCGCGGTCGCGCTGTTCATCGCGCTCTACATGCTCTTCTACACCCTCACCCCCAGCAAGTATCGCTACAGCAAGTGCCCCAAATGGCCGGGTGCGGCGCTGACGGCCGGCTGGTGGCTGGGCACCACCGCGCTGCTGCCGCTGTCGCTCGACTTGCTCGGGGGCTATGATCTCACCTACGGGAGCCTGGCAGGCGTCATGATCGCGCTGATCTTCTTCTTCGTCGTGGGGTTGGGGGTGGTCGTCGGCGCAGAGTTGAACGCGGCGCTGGCGGAAACCCCCGAAGCGGGGCTAGAGGAGCCGGCCGGACCACAGGAGGATACAGCGGCGTGACGGGACTGATGCAGGGCAAGCGTGGGCTCATCATGGGGCTTGCCAACGATCGTTCGCTGGCATGGGGCATCGCCAAGGCGCTGCACGAGCAGGGCGCGGAGATGGCCTTCACCTACCAGGGTGAGGCGCTGGGCAAGCGCGTGAAGCCGCTCGCCGAGCAGCTGGGCTCCGACACGCTGATCGAATGCGACGTGTCGAACATGGGCGCGCTCGACCGCGCGTTCGACGAGCTGGCGCAGAAGTGGCCGACGATCGACTTCGTCGTCCACGCGATCGGCTTTGCCGACAAGAACGAGCTGCGCGGTCGCTATTACGACACCAGCCTCGAAAACTTCCTGATGACCATGAACATCTCGGTCTACAGCTTCACCGCCGTCGCCAAGCGCGCGCGCGCGATGATGCCGAACGGTGGCAGCCTGCTGACGCTGACCTATTATGGCTCGGAAAAGGTCGTCCCCCACTACAACGTGATGGGCGTGGCCAAGTCGGCGCTCGACACCTCGGTCAAGTATCTGGCGGTGGACCTCGGGCGCGACAACATCCGCGTCAATGCGATCTCGGCCGGGCCGATCAAGACGCTCGCCGCCTCGGGCATCGGCGACTTCCGCTACATCCTGAAGTGGAACGAGCTGAACTCGCCGCTCCGCCGCAACGTCACCATCGAGGACGTCGGCGGCGCCGGCCTGTACATGCTCTCCGACCTGGCGAGCGGCGTCACCGGCGAGATCCACCACGTCGACGGTGGCTACAACGTCATCGGCATGAAGGCCGAGGACGCGCCCGACATCGCACTGTCGTGAGCATCACCATCCGCCCGGCCTCGGGCGGGGACGTGGCCGCCATCGACGCGCTGCTGCGCACCGCCTTTCCGGCACCCGACGAGGCGATGCTTGTCCAGCGGCTGTGCATCGACGGCGACATGGTGCTGACGCTGGTCGCGGACGACGAGGACGACGGCATGCTCGCGGGCATGGTGGCGTTCAGCCGCATGGCGGTCGACATTGCCGGCAAGCCCGTTGCGGCCGTGGCGCTGGCGCCGGTCGCGGTCGCCGCCTCGCACCGCCGCCAGGGCGTGGGCGAGGCGCTGGTCCGCGCCGGGCTCCAGCATCTGGCCGATGCGGGCGTGCACCTCTGCTTCGTGCTCGGCGATCCGGACTATTACGGGCGCTTCGGCTTTGCCGCCGATTGGGCGCAGGGCTTCGCCTCGCCCTATGCCGGCGACTATCTGCTCGCGCTGCCGCTGCAGCAGGGCGCCATGCCCTGCGGCGTCCGCGGCGAAGCGACGCACGCCGGCGCCTTCGCGCTGCTGGGGGAGACCGCATGAGCGTCAACAGCTTCGGGCGGGCGTTCCGCTTCACCACCTGGGGCGAGAGCCACGGCCCGGCGATCGGCGCCGTGGTCGACGGCTGCCCGCCGGGAATTGCGCTGACCGAAGCCGAGATCCAGCCGTTCCTCGACGCGCGCCGTCCCGGCACCTCGCGCTTCACCACCCAGCGCCGCGAGCCGGACGAAGTTCGCATCCTCTCCGGCGTGTTCGACGGCCGCACCACCGGCACGCCCATTTCGCTGATGATCGAGAACGTCGACCAGCGTTCCAAGGATTATTCGGAGGTCGCCCAGGCCTATCGCCCCGGTCACGCCGACTATGCCTATGACGCCAAATACGGCTTCCGCGACTATCGCGGCGGCGGGCGCTCGTCCGCGCGCGAAACCGCGTCGCGGGTGGCAGCCGGCGCCGTCGCCCGGCTGGTGATCCCGGAAGTGACGATCACCGCCTGGGTCGAGGCGATCGGCGGCGACGCGATCGACTACGCTCGCTTCGATGCCGCCGAGATCGGCCGCAATCCCTTCTTCTGCCCCGACCCGCAAGCCGCCGCCCGCTGGGAGGCGCTGGTCGACCGCGCGCGCAAGGCCGGCTCGTCGCTCGGCGCCGTGGTCGCGTGCGAGGCGACCGGCGTGCCCGCCGGCTGGGGCGCGCCGCTCTATGCCAAGCTCGACAGCGAGCTCGCCGCCGCCGCCATGTCGATCAATGCGGTCAAGGGCGTGGAGATCGGCGACGGCTTCGCGGCCGCCGCGCTTTCCGGCGAGGAGAACGCCGATCCGATGCGCCCGGGCGAGGACGGCCCCCGCTTCCTCGCCAACCACGCCGGCGGCATCGCGGGCGGGATCGCCACCGGCCAGCCGGTTCGCCTGCGCGTCGCCTTCAAGCCGACCAGCTCGATCCTGACGCCGATGGAGACCATCAACCGGGCCGGAGAGGCGACGACGCTCGCCACCCGCGGCCGGCACGACCCCTGCGTCGGCATTCGCGGTGTGCCCGTAGTCGAGGCGATGGTCGCGCTAGTCCTCGCCGACCAGAAACTGCTGCACCGCGCCCAATGCGGTGGAATCAACCTATGATAAAATAAGGATTTTTCGGCCGAGAATCTTGGCCAAAACATGGCACTTCTTCGAAGCCACGGCGTTGAGCAGTCGGTTTTGGAGAAGGAAACCCCATCATGCGCAAGACAATCCTGATCGGTATGCTGGCGGTTTGTGGCTCAGCCGCCGCGATCGCACAGACGACCACGAGCCCGACGACGACGACGAACCCGACGGCCAATCCGACGACCACGCCGGGCACGGAAACGACCACCGACTTGCAGCGCGGGACGCAGACCACCAGCCCCGACACGTCGACGACGACGACCCCCAACCGGTCCGATCGTCCGTCGCGCCGCGGTTCGCGGACGAACCGCGGTTCCACCACGACCATGCCGGACCGTTCGACCACGCCCGGCTCGACCACCACGTCTCCGGACGGCCTCCCCGGCAGCTCGGGCGGCGCCACCGGTAGCTGGAGCAGCTCCGGCGGCAGCGGAACCACGGGTACCACGGGCACCGGCACGACCGGCACCACCGGCACCGGCACGACCGGGACGATGGGCACCGGCAGCACCGGCAGCGGCACCACCGGCACCGGCGGCAGCTCGGGTGGCGGCACCGGCGGCAGCTCGGGCGGTCGCTGATCGCCCCTCCCGGCACCCGCCGGGATCCTCGCACGTCCAGCCGGCGGCACCGCGCCGCTGGCTGGCGCGCGCTTTCCCTTTCCGGGGCCGCGTCCGGAATAGCTCCGGCACGCCGATGCATCTACAAGGCGCAGGCCCCCGCAACCGGAGACCTGCCGAATGTCGTTCGAGCCCCCCTACCAGCCCGATCCCGCCCGCTATGACGGGCGCATGCCCTATCGGCGGTGCGGTCGCAGCGGCCTGGACCTGCCGGCGATCAGCCTCGGCCTCTGGCAGAATTTCGGCGGCGCGGACGTGTTCGAAACCGGCCGCGCGATCCTGCGCCGCGCGTTCGACCGCGGCGTCACCCACTTCGATCTCGCGAACAACTATGGCCCGCCCTATGGCTCGGCCGAGGAGAATTTCGGGCGCGTGATGGCGCACGACTTTGGCGCCCACCGCGACGAGCTGCTGATCTCCACCAAGGCCGGCTGGGACATGTGGCCCGGGCCGTACGGCGGCATCGGCGGCAGCAAGAAGTATCTGATCGCCAGCTGCGACCAGAGCCTGAAGCGCATGGGCCTCGACTATGTCGACATCTTCTATTCGCACCGCGTCGATCCCGACACGCCGCTGGAGGAGACGATGGGCGCGCTCGCGCAGATCCACGCCCAGGGCAAGGCGCTCTACGTCGGCATCTCCTCCTACTCGCCCGAGCCGACCCGCCAGGCCGCCGCCATCCTTGCCGAGCACAAGGTGCCGCTCCTCATCCACCAGCCGAGCTATTCGATGCTCAACCGCTGGATCGAAGGAGGCCTGCTCGAGACGCTCGCCGACCTCGGCACCGGCTGCATCGCCTTTTCGCCGCTCGCCCAGGGCATGCTCACGAACAAATATCTCGGCGGCGTCCCCGCCGATGCCCGCGCCTCGCGCGGCGGCTCGCTGTCGCAGGGGCTGCTGACGGAGGAAAACCTCGCGCGGGTACGGGCGCTGGGTGAGATCGCTCAGGCGCGCGGCCAGAGCCTCGCCCAGATGGCGATCGCCTGGGTGCTGCGCGATCCCCGCGTCACCTCCGCGCTGATCGGCGCGCGCACCGTCGCCCAGCTCGACGACAGCCTCGATGCGCTCAAGCGCCTCGACTTCTCCGAGGACGAGCTCGCCCGCATCGACGCCCATGCGGCCGAAGGCGGCATCAACCTGTGGGAAGGCTCCTCCAGCCTCCGCGAGACGCCGCCGGCCGGCGGCCGCAGCGCCGCCTGACCGGCCGGGGCGCTCCTAGCGGGCGCCCCAGTAGAGCCGCATCGGATTGTCGACCAGCAGCCGCCGCTGCAGGTCTTCGCTCGGGGCGATGCGCGGGATGATGTCCACCAGCGCGCCGTCGTCGGGCATGTGGCTGGTCATGTTGGGGTGCGGCCAGTCCGTGCCCCACAGCACCCGGTCCGGGAAGCGCTCCACCAGCGTGCGCGCGAACGGGACCACGTCGTCGTACGTCGGCGGCCCCGACTTCGACAGCCGCTCGGGGCAGCTGACCTTGCTCCAGACATTCTCGTGCTCGGCCATCAGCCGGACGAAGCGGCCGAACTCCGGCCCGTCGACCGGCTTGGTCACGTCCGGTCGGCCCATATGGTCGACCACCACCGTCGTCGGCAGCGACGTGAAGAAGTCCCAGCGCTCCTCCAGGTCGGCCGCCTCGAAATAGATGACGACGTGCCAGCCGAGCGGCGCGATGCGATCGATGATCGCGCGGTAATAGGCGTCGGGCTTGGGATCGACGAGCCGCCGCACGAAGTTGAAGCGCACGCCGCGCACCCCGGCCGCGTCCAGCGCCGCCAGCTCCTCGTCCGTCACCGTGTCGCGCACCGTCGCCACGCCGCGCGCGCGGCCGTCGGCCGCCTCGAGCGCATCGACCAGCGCGCGATTGTCGGCGCCGTGGCAGGTCGCCTGCACGATCACGTTGCGCGCAAAGCCCAGGTGGTCGCGCAACGCGAACAGCTGCTCCTTGCTGGCGTCGCACGGCGTGTACTTGCGCTCCGGCGCATAGGGAAACACGTCGCCCGGCCCGAACACATGGCAATGCGCGTCCACGGCGCCCGGCGGCGGGGTGAAGCGCGGCGTGCTCGGCGCCGGATCCCAGCACAGCCAGTTCGGATCCATCTGGAAGTCCGCCATCAGAGCCCCCGTGCCTTCAGCTGCGCGTCCAGCCGCGGATAGACGCGGCGGGCGTTGCCCTCGAACACCTTGCGCTTGTCCGCGTCGGGAATCGCCAGCGCGTCGATATAGCGCTTTGTGTCGTCGAAATACTGGCCCGTCTGCGGGTCAATGCCGCGCACCGCGCCCACCATCTCCGACCCGAACAGGATGTTGTCCACGTCGATCACCTCGAACAGCAGGTCGATTCCCGGCTGGTGATAGACGCAGGTGTCGAAGAACACGTTCTTCATGACATGCTCGGCAAGCGGCGGGCGCTTGAGCATGTCCGAAAGCCCGCGATAGCGCCCCCAGTGATATGGCACCGCCCCGCCGCCGTGCGGGATGATGAAGCGCAGGTCCGGGAAGTCGCGGAACAGGTCGCCCTCGATGAACTGCATGAAGGCGATGGTGTCGGCGGCGATGTAATAGGCGCCGGTCGCGTGCATCGCCGGGTTGCAGCTGCCCGACACGTGGATCATCGCCGGCACGTCCAGCTCGACCATCTTCTCGAAGAACGGGTACCAGGCGCGGTCGGTGAGCGGCGGCGCGCTGAACTTGCCGCCCGACGGATCGGGATTGAGGTTGCAGCCGACGAAGCCCAGCTCGGTCACGCACCGCTCCAGCTCGGCGATCGACTGGTCGATCGACAGCTCCGGCGTCTGCGGCAGCTGGCACACGCCGACGAACGTCTCGGGGTAGAGGTCGACCACCCGCTTGATGAGGTCGTTCGAGCGCTCGGCCCAGATGCGGTTGGTGGCGGCATCGCCGACGTGCGGCGCCATGGCGGAGGCGCGCGGCGAAAAGATCGTCATGTCGGCCCCGCGCTCGCGCAGCAGCCGCAGCTGGTTGGCCTCGATCGTCTCGCGGATCTCGTCGTCGCTGATCTGCGGATAGGCGGGATCGATGTCTCCGCCGGTCTTGAACGCGCCCTTCTGCTGCTCGCGCCACTCGGTGTGCTTGGCGGGTGCGGTCGTATAATGGCCGTGGCAGTCGATGATCATTGGTCGTGCTTTCCTGTGGCGGCGAGGACGGCATCGGCCTTGGCGGCCAGCCCCTCGGGAAGCGGAGAGAGGCCGAGGCTGCCCAGCCGCTGCTGCCAGTCGGCGGTCGCGGCCGCCATGGCACCCGACTGGCCGAGCGCGGCGGCGGTGGCGGCGGATTCGCGCATCTCGGCGGCGCGGCGCAGCCCGTGGACGAGCATGCGGTCGAGGTTGTAGTCGGCCCGCGTCCGCCAGTCCCAGCCGGGGAAGCTCGCGTCGAGCGAGGCGAGCACCTCCTCCTCGACCCCGGCGGCGCGCGCGGACAGCAGGCATTCGGCGGTCAGCGCCTCCAGCCCCTTGATGACGATCGAGCGCAGCATCTTGATCGCGCTCGCGGCCCCGACGTCGCCTGGAACCACGCGCGCCTGGAAGCCGATCTGCTCCAGCAGCGCGCGGCCGGCCTCGGCATGGGGTCCCGCCACCAGCAGCGGTACCGACAGCAGCGCCGGGCGCACCGGCGCCATCACCGCCACGTCGACATAGCGGCCGCCGGCCGCCTCGATCGCGGCTGCCGCGGCGCGCTTGGTCTCGGGTGCGACGCTGTTCATGTCGAAGAACAGGCTTCCGGGCGTGAGCCCCGCCGCCGCATCGCTCGCCGCCGCAAGCGCCTGGTCCGCAGTGACCAGGCTCAGCACCGCCTCGGCGCCGCGGAGCGCGTCGGCGGCGCGATCACAGCCGTCGACCTGCCAGCGCGCATAGTCGGCGCGCTTGGCGGCGGCCGCCGCGCCTTCGGTCTTGATGTCAAAGGCGCGGATCGCGCCCGGCGGCTGCGCGCCCCAGCCTTCGCAAAAGGCCTGCGCGGCTTCGCCGAAGCCGATGAACGCCAGGGATACTGCTCGGTCCATGCTCCCGAGCTAGTGCGCCGGCACGTCCTCAGGCATATCGGAACGGTTGGCTCTCCATTGCTTTTCCGGAAGTCCAGTCCGCGCACACCTCCCGGAACAGGGCCACGAACGCGCTTTGCAGCTGCGTCGGGTGCCAGTCGTCCCGGTGGGTGAGACCGATGCTCCGGCGCAGCGTCTCGCCCGCGCCGGCGATCTCCGCCAGCAGCCCCGCGCGCTGCTCGAACAGGAACTGGTCGCGCGACATCAGCGTCAGCCAGTCGTCCTCCAGCATCAGTCCGCGCAGCACCAGCACCGATCCGCACTCGATCCGCAGCCGCGGCGGCTCCAGCCCGCGATCGACGAACATCCGCTCCCAGCGCGCGCGCACCGGCGCCCCGGCCGCGGCGATGACCCACGGGAAATCCAATAGCCGTTCGAACGCGAAGCCGGGCTCCGCGCGTAGCGGGTGCCCGGCGCGCCCGACGATCACCGCATCGTCCAGAAACAGCGGCGCCTGCACCACGTCGCCCACCGGCAGCGGATCGCGCATCGCCCCGACCAGCAGGTCCAGGTCCCCCTGCCGAAGCGCCCCCAGCATCTCCAGATACGGCCCCTCGACCACGTTCACCGACGCACCCGGATAGGCGCGGGCGAAGCGCGCCAGCGTCTGCGGCAGGAGGATCGCGCGCGCGAGCGGCATGGTGCCGACGGTGACGCGCCCCGCCCCCTGGTTGCGCAGCGCCTCCAGCTCATCCACGCCCGCCTGCAGCTCGGCACGCGCCAGCCTGGCGAAGCGCAGCAGCCGCACCGCCGCCCGGGTCGGCTGCACCGTGCGCCCTTGCCGGGTGAGCAGCGGCACGCCCAGCAGCTGCTCCAGTTCCCGCGCGGCACGATGCAGCGCCGGCTGCGACATGCCGGTGCGGGTGGAGGCGAGCGCGAAGCTCCCCGCCTCGTCCACCGCGATCAGCGCGCGCAGTTGGCCGAGCGTGATCCGCCGTTCCACGCGCGGCAGCGGCGGCAGGCGCGCGCCCCGCCGCACGCGATGCCCGCCGCGCGCCACATAGCTGAGCGCCCGCTCGATCCGCGCGGTCATCAGCCGCCCGGCCTCGGTGGGGCTCACGCCGCCGGGCTGGCGGTCGAACAATGCGTGGCCCAGCTGCGCCTCGACCTTCGCCACCGCCTGGGTCAGCGCCGGCTGCGACAGGTTCATGGCCTGGGACGCGGCGCTGATGCTTCCCAGCCGCGCCGCCTGCGCCACCGCATCCAGGTGCCGCAGGTTCATCTGAGCGAATGCGATCATGTGACACACTTCAGCACAGCTTATGGCTCGTGCGCAAATCCACGTCCCCGATTGCAGAACGGCGGCCTAGAGAGCGGCGCAACGAGTTTGTCGAAGGAGCCAGGATGCCAAGCGTCGTCACCACCGTAGAACGCGCCGATCCGGCCGTCGTCGCCGGTCTCGCCCATGCCGGCGTCGCCACCGTGCACGAGGCGCAGGGCCGCATCGGCCTGCTCGGCAGCCGCCTGCGCCCCATCTATTCCGGCGCACGCATCGCCGGCTCCGCGGTCACCGTGTCGGTGCCGCCGGGCGACAATTGGATGATGCACGTCGCCATCGAGCAATTGAAAGAAGGCGATATCCTGGTGGTGGCACCGACCTCCCCGTGCGAGGACGGCTATTTCGGCGACCTGCTCGCCACCTCCGCCCTGGCGCGCGGCTGCCGCGGGCTGGTGATCGACGCGGGCGTGCGCGACGTGCGCGACCTGACCGAGATGGGCTTCCCCGTCTGGTCGCGCGCGATCTCGGCGCAGGGCACGGTCAAGGAGACGCTGGGATCGGTCAACGTGCCGATCGTGTGCGCGGGTGAGCTGGTGAACGCGGGCGACGTGATCGTCGCCGACGACGACGGCGTCTGCGTGGTCCGCCGCATCGATGCCGCCTCGGTGCTCGAAAAGGCGCAGGCGCGCGAGGCCAAGGAAGCCGAGAAGCGCGAGCGGCTGGCCAAGGGCGAACTCGGCCTCGACATCTATGCGATGCGCGAGCGGCTGGAACAGAAGGGCCTGCGCTATGTCTGAGGGCATTCGCGCGATGTGGATGCGCGGCGGCACGTCCAAGGGCGGCTTCTTCCTCGCCGAAGACCTGCCCGCGGATCCGGCCGCGCGCGACGCCTTCCTGCTGCGCGCCTTCGGCTCGCCCGATCCGCGCCAGATCGACGGCATGGGCGGCGCCGACCCGCTGACGTCCAAGGTCGCGGTCGTCTCCCGCTCGGCCCATGAAGGCGCCGACGTCGACTATCTCTTCCTCCAGGTGTTCGTCGACCAGGCGATCGTCACCGACGCGCAGAACTGCGGCAACATGCTCGCCGGCGTCGGCCCGTTCGCGATCGAGCGCGGGCTGGTCGAGGCGCAGGACGGCGAGACCCCGGTCTCGATCTTCATGGTCAACACCGGCAAGCTCGCCACCGCGACCGTCCGCACCCCCGGCGGCACCGTCACCTATGAAGGCGACGCCCGCATCGACGGCGTGCCCGGCACCGCCGCCCCGGTGCCGCTCGCCTTTGCCGACATCGCCGGCTCCAGCTGCGGCGCGCTGCTCCCCACCGGCAACGCCGTGGACGTGATCGGGGGCGTGGAGACGACGCTGATCGATAACGGCATGCCCTGCGTGGTGCTGCGCGCCACCGATGTCGGCATCACCGGCTATGAGGATCGCGAGACCCTCGACGCCGACGAGTCGCTCAAGGCGCGGATCGAGGCGATCCGGCTGGAGGCTGGGCCGATGATGAACCTGGGCGATGTCGCCGACCAATCGGTGCCCAAGATGATGCTGGTCGCCGCCCCGCGACACGGCGGCGCCATCAGCGTGCGCTCCTTTATCCCGCACCGCTGCCACGCGTCGATCGGCGTGCTGGGCGCGGTCAGCGTCGCCACCGCCTGCCTGGTCGACGGATCGCCCGCGCACGCGCTGGCGGTGGTGCCGGAGGGCCGGTCCAAGACGCTCGACGTCGAGCATCCGACCGGCGCCACCGGTTGCGTGATCGACGTGGACGAGCGCGGCACGATCACCGGCGCGGCCATGCTGCGCACCGCCCGCAAATTGTTCGACGGCATGTTGTTCGGCTGAACCGCCGCCCGCCGCCCCAACGAGAGATAAAAAGAATGACAAGCATAGGAGAGACGACGAAGCGGGCCGGACGGTTCGGCATCCTGGGCCAGCTGTGGTTCCAGGTGCTCGCCGGCACGGTGATCGGCATCCTGCTCGGCCACTTCGCACCCGGCACCGCCGTCGCGATGAAGCCGTTCGGCGATGCCTTCATCAAGCTGATCCGCATGATGATCGGCCCGATCATCTTCGTGACGGTCGTCCACGGCATCGCCGGCATGAACGACATGACCGCGGTGGGCCGGGTCGCGCTGAAGTCGATCCTCTATTTCGAGGTGATCACGATCATCGCGCTGGTCTTCGGCCTGGTCGCGGTCAACCTGTGGCAGCCGGGCGCCGGCATGAACATCGACGCCGCCGCGATCGATACCGCCTCGATTCAGGGCTATGTCGCCTCCGCCCACGACCAGTCGATCACCAGCTATCTGATGGCGATCATCCCCGACACCTTCGTGAGCGCGCTGACCGAGGCGCATGTGCTGCAGGTGCTGTTCGTGGCGGTGCTGTTCGGCATCGCCATCGCCTCCATCGGCGAGCGCGCGAAGCCCGTCATCGACGTGATCGACAGCGCGTCGCAGGGCTTCTTCCGGATCATCGGCTACATCATGTATTTCGCGCCGCTTGGCGCGTTCGGCGCGATCGCCTTCACCGTCGGCCAGTTCGGCACCGCATCGCTGCTGTCGCTGGGCGAGCTGATCCTGGAGTTCTTCGTCGTCTGCGCCCTGTTCACCGGGGTGGTGCTGGGCGGCGTCGCCTGGTGGTGCGGCGTCAGCCTGTGGCGCCTGCTCGGCTATCTGTGGGACGAGATCGTCGTGGTCGCCGCCACCACCTCGACCGAGACGGTGCTGCCGCGCCTCATCCAGAAGATGCAGAAGGTCGGCTGCGAGGAAAGCGTCGTCGGCTTCGTGATCCCGGCGGGCTATTCGTTCAACCTCGACGGCACCTGCCTCTACCTCACCACCGTCGCGGTGTTCCTGGCGCAGGCGACCAACACTCACCTCACCTTCGGGCACGAGCTGGCGCTGATCGCGGTGCTGCTGCTCACGTCCAAGGGCGCGGCGGGCATCGCCGGTGCGGCCTTCGTCGTGCTGGCCGCGACGCTCAACACCACGGGCGTCATCCCGGTCGCCAGCATCGCGCTGATCCTGGGCATCCACCGCATCCTCGCCGAGGGGCTCACCTTCGTGAACCTGATCGGCAATGCGCTCGCCACAGTCGTGATCGCCAAGTGGGAGGGCAAGCTCGACGAGCGCACCCTCGCGGCCACCATCGGCACGCGCAAGCTGCGCGCCAAGCACGACATCGCCGCCGCCTGATCCCGGCTGCGACGACCATGATAACCGGCCGCGGCGCGAACGCGGCCGGACAGGAGATTCCGATGCCCGTTCTGACCACCACTGCCGCCGCGCTGCTGCTCGCCGGACAGGCGCAGGCGGCGCCGCTGCCGCCCGACACGCGCGACGTGCCCGCCACCGCCGCCCCCACCACCAGCGCACCGCCGCTGACCGGCGAGGGTGAGCGCGAGAGCGGCCGCGATGCCGCCGCCGCTTTCTCCCCCGGTGCCAAGCAGGCCGCCCCCGCGGACCAGAGCAAGGCGCCCACCGGCTTCGCGCGGTTCCAGCGAAACAACGCCATCGGCAAGGCGCTGCGCTCGCTCAACGACCAGGGCGTCGATCTCACGCTCGACTTCGTCGGCAACGTCGCCGCCAATCCGATCGGCGGCGTGCGCCACGGCAGCGCGGAATCGCACTGGGTGATGGCCGCTGCCGACATCGATCTCGAAAAGGCGCTCGGCTGGTCCGACACCAAGCTGCACGTCCAGGGCGCCTGGTTCACCGGCGACAGCCTGGGCCGGGACTCGATCGGCAACTCGATCAGCTTCCAGCAGACGTGGCGGCCCGTCTCCGGCCCCCGCCTCACCCAGCTCAACATCGAGCACGACTTCGGCAAGCTCAACCTGATGGTCGGGCGCGCGGCGGTAAACAGCTATTTCAACAACTCGCCGCTCAACTGCGCGTTCATGAGCAACACCAGCTGCCTCACCGCCTATGGCGCGATCAGCGACATCGGCATCACCGCCTATCCGAACTCGTCCTGGGCGGCGAAGGCGCGCTACGCGATCGACGACCGCTGGTACGTCCAGACCGGCGCCTTCGAATACAACAACGACCTCAACCTGAAGGGCAAGGGCGGGCTCGACTTCTCGCTCGGCAAGGGAACGGGCGTGCTGATCCCGGGCGAAGTCGGCTACCAGACCAGCTTCGCGCAGGAGCGCCTGCCGCGTCGCTATCGGCTCGGCTTCTATCTCAACACCGACGGCGGCCAGAGCCCCTATTATGACGCCAACGGCAATTCCGCGGCGCTGAGCGGCCTTCCCCGCGCCGGGCGCGGCGGCAACCGGCTGGGCCTGTATGCGATGGCGGACCAGACGGTGTCGCGCGCGCAAGGCGCCAGCAAGCGCAACCTGGCGCTGTTCGGGCGCTTCTTCCTCAACGCCGGCAACGTCCAGTCGATCGACTGGTTCGCCTCGGCCGGGTTCGTGAAGACCGGGACGTTCAAGGGCCGCGACAACGACACGATCGGCCTGCTCGTCACCAACACGCACTTCAGCGACCAGCAGATCGCCTATCTCCGCGACCTGCGCGCCAAGGCAGGCGGCACCGGATCGCCCGAGGCGAACGAAATCATCACCGAGCTGAACTATGGCTGGGCGGCGCTGCCCGGGCTCCGGATCATGCCCAACGTCCAGTACGTCATCAATCCGGACCCGATCTACGCGACCAGTCGCAAGACCGACATTCCGGACGCCGTGGTGCTGGGCCTGCGCATCGACGTGCACCTGGCGCAGCTGTTCGGAGGTTAGGCCGGCCTGGGGACAGGCCGAACGACCGCAGCACGCGCAAAGCTTGTTGCGGTCAGGCGCAGCGCCCCGGGCAACCCCGGGGCGCCGCCGGTTACGCCCGCAGCTGCTTCACCGCATGGTCGGCCGCACGCGCGGTCATCGCCATGTAGGTCAGCGACGGGTTGACGCAGGAGGCCGACGCCATCTGCGCGCCGTCGGTCACATAGAGGTTGGACGCGTCGTGCGCCTGGTTCCAGCCGTTCAGCACCGAGGTGCGGGGATCGGCGCCCATGCGCGCGCCGCCCATCTCGTGGATGGCGTCGCCGGGCACATGCTCGCCCTCCCAGCTGCGCACGTTGAGGAGGCCGGCGCCCCTCAGCATCGCCTCGCCCTGCACCCGCGCGTCCGCCATCATCTTGAGCTCGTTGTCGCGGAAGCGCACGTCGAACCGCATCAGCGGTATCCCGAACCGGTCCACCTTGCTGGCGTGGAGCGAGACGCGATTGTCCTTGTACGGCAGGCATTCGCCGAACGCGCCCATGCTGAACTTCCACGGCGCATAGCGGCGCAGGCCCTGCTTCATCGACGCGCCGAAGCCGACCGGCGGCGACGGGTCGCGGCTGGCGCTGCCCTGATAGCCATAGCCGCGCTTGAACCCGACGCCCTCCTCGCCGCCGATGTTGCGGAAACGCGGGATATAGACGCCGCCCGGCCGCCGGCCATATTCGATCAGGTCGGTCATGCCGGGGATCTCGCCCGCCACGCCGACGCGGAAGATATGGTCCATCACATAGCGGCCCAGCGTCCCGCTGCTGTCGAAATGGCTGCGCTCGCTTCCCGGCGCGCGCGAGTTCATCAAGATCTGGACCGACGCCATGGCCGATGCGCAGACGAACACCAGGTCGGCCGACACCGTCTGCGCCTGCCCGGTCTTGGCATCGACATAGCGCACCCCCGTCACCCGCTTGCGCGCGGGATCATAGTCGACGTTGGTCACCACCGCGTCCGACTGGAGCGTCAGCCGCCCGGTCGCGCGCGCCGCCGGCAGCGTCACCGCCTGGGTCGAGAAATAGGCCCCGAACGAGCAGCCGTTGCTGCACTGGTTGCGCATCTGGCACTTGGTGCGGTTCTGCTCGGGCTTGTCCTCGGTCAGGTTGGACAGGCGGGTGTGGATCAGCTTGCGGCCCGGGAACTTCGTCTCCAGCCGCTGCTTCAGCCACTGCTCGGCGACGTTCATCGGCATCGGCGGCTGGAACTCGCTGTCCGGCAGATAGGGCAGGTTCTCGCGCGAGCCGGACACGCCGACATATTTCTCGACATAGCTGTACCAGGGGGCGACATCGTCATAGCCGATCGGCCAGGCGCCATCGATGCCGTCGCGCTTGTTCGCCTCGAAATCCTCGGGCGCCCAGCGGAAGCTCCACCGCCCCCAGATCAGCGACTTGCCGCCCACCGCGCCCGGGCGGATCCAGTAGAACTTGTCCCCCTCGTCATAGGCATAGGGGTTCTGCCGGTCGTCGTTGTAGAAGCGCTGGTTGCTGGGCTGCACATAGCCGTGGCGCGCGATGAAGTAATTGCTGTCCATCACCGGCTTGGGCATGATGTTGCGCGCCGGCACCTCGAATGCGGGCTTGCCGTCGTACGGATAGCCCTCGCCGTGCTCGACCATGACGCCCCGGTCGAGCATCAGGACGCGCAGCCCCTTTTCGGTCAGTTCCTTGGCGGCGAAGCCTCCGCTCACGCCCGATCCGATGACGATCGCGTCGAACCTGTTGGTCGAAGCCATGATGTTGTTCCCCTGCCCGTACGTGCTCAGAACCGCAGCGCGCGGAGCGTCTTGAAGCTGGTGGTGATGTCGGGAAGATAGGGCGCGGGCGCCTCGTCGTTCTCGACATAGAAGTGGCGGACCCCGGCGCTTCCCTTCAGGCGGAACAGCGCGGCGAAGTCGGTCTTGCCCTGACCCACGGCGGTCATGCTGCGGTCGGCGCGCATGTCCTTGACGTGATAGGCATAAATGCGGCGGTTCAGCCGCTCGATCAGCCCGGCCACGTCCTCGCCCGCGTGCGCGGCCCAGTAGAGGTCGAGCTCCACCTGCACCAGCGACGGGTCGGTCTCCTCGATCAGCCGGTCGAACAGGCTTTTGCCGCCCGGCTTCACCGTGAATTCGAAGTCGTGGTTGTGATAGGCAAAGCCCAGCCCCGCCTTCTTCAGATCGGCGCCGAAGCGCGCGATGTTGGGCAGCGCCGCCTTCCATCCGGCTTCGGTGCGGTGCTGGTCCGTCATGTACGGCAGCACCACCGTGTCGGCGCCCAAGGTCTTCGCCATGGTCACCGATCGCTCGAACTGGCCGAGCAGCGCGTCATAGCCGATGTGCACCGACGGTGCGCGCAGGCCGAGCCGGTCCATCGTCCGGCGCAGCAGCGCATGATCCATCGCGTCATAGCCGCCGCCGCCGAACTCGACTTCGCGATAGCCGATGCGCGCCACCTGCCCCAGCGTCGCCACCGGGTCCTTCTGGAAGAGCTCGCGCACGGTGTAGAGCTGGAGCCCCACCGCCGGGATCTGGGCTGCATGGGCGGCCGGGACGATCCGGTCCGACAGGGCGATGGCCGCGGCGCCCCCGGCGCCCGCGAGCAGGGTACGGCGGCTGATCATGCGCTGTAGACCTTGTTGACTTGGGAATAAGGAAAGGCGCCGTTGTATTCGCCCGGCACCGGCAGATATTCGCGCTCCTGGGTGATGCCGATCTCCGACGTGTAATAGCCGGTGATCACCATCTGGCGCATCGCCTCGAAGAAGTCCTTGCCGCCCGGGATCTGGCCGTTCATCGCCAGCGTCAGCAGCGCATCCTGCTGCTGGGGCGTCGCCTTGGCCGCGGAGACCTTATAGTCCTTCAGGCTGCGAGCTTCGACCGCCTCCAGCCCAGCCAGGATCGGCTTGCGATCGTCCGGCACGCCCCAGTCGGCGAGCAGCTTTTCGATGAACATCGGCACGCCCGCGGCGATCGCGCCCGGCGTGTCGGTGGTCGGGATGATTCGCTCGCTCAGCACCGTCACCAGCGCGCGCTGGTCCGGCGTGAAGACGGCCGTGCTCGGCGGGCCGTCGGAGATCACCGGTACCCGCGATGCCTGGGCCGCACCGGCCGCGCGCGCGATCGGCGCGAACAGTCCCGCCCCGAACATCGTGACGACGCCGGCAAGCGCCGTTCTGCGATCGATCACTTGGCCTCTCCTCCCGTGGTGCGAAGCATTCGTGCCTCCCCTTCTTATTGTGCGTCGATTTCCCGATAGGCGGCGATCAGCCGGTCCTCGCCGGCGCGGCCCTTGACCGAATTGCCGTGCTCCATGCCGATCACCCCGGCATAGCGGCGCTGGCGCAGCCACCGGACGATGTTGGCGTAATGAATCTCGCCGGTTCCGGGCTCGTTGCGCCCGGGATTGTCGCCGAACTGGATATAGCCGATCTCGCTCCAGCAGGCGTCCATCACCGGGATCAGGTTCCCGGACTGGATCTGCTCGTGATAGAGGTCGGCCAGGATCTTCACGCCCGGGCTGTTCGCGCCGCGCGCCACGGCATAGCCCTGGGCGATGCTCTGCATGTAGACGCCGGGATGGTTGGTGCGCGTGTTGAGCGGCTCCATCACCATCGCGATAGCGTGGGGCGCGACGATGTCGCCGGCGCGGCGCATGACGTCGATCACCCGCGCGGTCTGGATCTCCACCGGCACCTTGGGGTCCATGAAGCCGGTCACCACCGTCATCCGGTTGGCATTCAGCCGCTTGGCGACGTCGATGGCGCTGCGGACGTCGGTCAGGAACGCCTCGCGCTCGGCGCCGTCGTTGGCGCCCAGCAGCGGCCGCGACTGCGACCATTTCGGCATGCTGGCGACGAACACGCCCATGGTCATGCCGCGCTGCTGCAGCGCCTTGGCCATGCGCTGCTGTTCCGCGACCGGCCGGCTGCGCGCCTCATTGTCTTCCCAGGCGGTGAAGCCCTGGTCGGCGGCATAGGCGATCTGCTCGAGCAGGCCGCCGCGGCTCGCGAAGCTGCCCTCGTGCGGCGCATAGCCGAGCGAAAAGCGCGCGGCGTTGGAGCCGCCGCCGCCCTGCGCCAGTCCGGCGCTCGCCGCGAGCGGCGCGACCGCGCCGGCAGCCAGCACGGTGCGGCGTGAGACCGTCATGCCCCCCGCCCGATCATTTGCCGCCCTGCGCCTTCAGGAACGCGATGATCGCCTTGCGCTTGGCGGCGTCGGCCATGCCGATCGGCATGCGCGTACCCGGCACCTTCTTGGTCGGCGCGGCCAGGAACTGGTCCAGCGTCGCCTCGTCCCAGCGCAGCTTCGACGCCTTCATGGCGTTGGAATAGTTGAAGCCCGGCACCGCGGCCGCGGGCCGGCCGACCACGCCGTTCAGGTTCGGGCCGACACCGTTGCGGCCCCCCTTGTCGACCGTGTGGCACGCCTTGCACGCGGCAAAGGCCGGCGGCGGCGCGGTCTGCGCGACGGCCGGTGCCGCGGTGACGGCTAGCATCGCTGCCGCCGCTCCCAGGCTGATGATACGCTTCATACACTCTCTCCCGGATCGATGCTGGTCCACTTCCGGTCCGAGGCCGCATTGGCGACCACGGCCTCGACGAATTTCATGGTGCGCAGCCCGTCGCCGACGCCGGGGAACCACCGCTCCCCCTCGCCGCGGATCGCCGCCGCGAAGCCGCGGTAGAGGTTGGCGAACGCCTCGACATAGCCCTCGGGGTGCCCGGCGGGGGTGCGCAGCAGCCCGCTCGCACCGTCGCTCAAGCCCGGCCCGCCCGCGCGCAGGATCTCCGCCGGCCGGTCCAGCCAGCGCAGCGTCAGCGTGTTGGGCTCCATCTGCGCCCATTCCAGCCCGCCGCGCTCGCCATGGATACGCAACTTCAGGCCGTTTTCCTCCCCGGCCGCGACCTGGCTCGCCTTCAGCGTGCCGCGCGCGCCGCCCTCGAAGCGCAGCAGCGCGCTCACGTCGTCGTCAAGCCGCCGTCCCGGCACATAGATGGTCAGGTCCGCCGCCACCGCCTCGGCACACAGCCCCGACACGTGCTCGGCCAGCTGGAACGCATGGGTGGCGATGTCGCCCAGGCAGCCGCCGATCCCGGCGCGGGCCGGGTCGGTGCGCCACTCGGCCTGCTTGTTGCCGGCCTCGTCGATCGGCGCGCTCAGCCAGCCCTGGAGATATTCGACCTGCACCAGTCGGATCGCGCCCAGGTCGCCGCGCGCGATGCGCGCCCGCGCCTCCTCGACCAGCGCATAGCCGCTGTAGGTGAAGGCCAGCGCGAACGTCCGCCCGCTCGCCTCGGCCGCCGCCGCGATCGCCTCCGCCTCGGCGACGCTCATCGCCATCGGCTTTTCGCAGAACACGTGGAAGCCCGCCTCCAGCGCGGCGATCGCCATGGGCGCGTGGAGATGGTTCGGCGTCACGATCGCCAGCGCATCGATGCGCGCCTCGGCCGGCAGCGCGCGCTCGGCCGCCAGCATCGCGTCGATCGAACCATAGACGCGCGCGGGATCGAGCCCCAGCTGCTCGCCGGTGCGGGTGTTGCGCCCCGCATCGGTGCTGAACGCGCCGGCCGTCAGCCGCCAGTCGCCATCCAGCGCGGCGGCCATGCGGTGCACGGCGCCGATGAACGCGCCCTCGCCGCCGCCCACCATGCCGAGCCGGAGCGGCTGCCGCATCACGCGTCGCCTTCCTTCAGGCCCAGCAGCGATCGGATCGCGGCCCGGTCGACCCCGCTCGCCGCGAAGTCGTCGAACGGGCGCTCGGTCACGCGGATGATGTGGTCGCGAATGAACGGTGCGCCTTCGCGCGCCCCGTCTTCGGAACGCTTGAGCGCGCATTCCCACTCCAGCACCGCCCAGCCTTTGTAGCCATATTGGGCAAGCTTGCTGAACACGCCGACGAAGTCGACCTGGCCGTCGCCGGTCGAGCGGAAGCGCCCGGCCCGGTTCACCCAGCTCTCGTATCCGCCATAGACGCCCGACCGGCCGCTCGGGTTGAACTCGGCGTCCTTCACATGGAAGCACGATATCCGGTCGTGATAGCGGTCGATGAAGTCGAGATAGTCGAGCTGCTGCAGCACATAGTGCGACGGATCGAACAGGAGGCGCGCGCGGGGGTGCCCGCCAAGCGCTTCCAGGAACCGCTCCCAGGACGCGCCGTCGTGAATGTCCTCGCCGGCGTGGACCTCGAACGCGCAGTCGACGCCCGCATCCTCGAACGCGTTCAGGATCGGCGTCCAGCGCCGTGCCAGTTCGGCAAATGCCTCCTCGACCAGGCCGGCAGGGCGCTGCGGCCAGGGATAGACATAGGGCCAGGCGAGCGCGCCCGAGAAGGTCGCATGCGCCGACAGCCCCAGGTTGGCGCTCGCCTTCGCCGCCAGCGTCACCTGCTCGACCGCCCAGGCCTGGCGCTCGGCGGGCTTGCCGTGCACCTCGGCCGGCGCGAAGCCGTCGAACAGCGCGTCATAGGCTGGGTGCACCGCCACCAGCTGGCCCTGGAGATGCGTCGACAATTCGGTCGGCTCGATCCCGAACCGTGCGAGCCGCCCGCGCAGGTCGTCGCAATAGTCCTTGCTCTCGGCCGCGGTCTTCAGGTCGATCAGCCGCGGGTCGCACGGGATCTGCACGCCCACGAAGCCCAGCCCCGCCGCCCATTCGGCCAGCCCGTCCAGCGTGTCGAACGGCGCGGTGTCGCCCAGGAACTGCGCCAGGAAGATGCCCGGCCCCTTCATCGCGGTCATGCGCGCGCCTCTCCCTTGGTCTCGTCGCGGAAGCTGATCTGGAACAGGATCGCGACCACCGCCGCCGCGATCGCGGGGTACCACCACATGTGCTGCCAGTCGGCGACGCTCGGCGTCGCGGGCAGCTGGGCATAGAGCAGCCCGCCGATCTGCGAGCCCAGCAGCATGCCCACGCCATAGGTGAACAGCGTCAGCATCCCCTGCGCCTGCGCGTTGACGCCCTTGGGCGAGGCGATGGTGCCCGTGTAGATCGCGCCCGCCACGAAGAAGAAGTCGTAGCACACGCCGTGCAGCGCCACGCCCAGGTAGATCGCCCACAGCGAGTCACCGCCGTCGCCGATCGCGAACAGCGCATAGCGCACCGCCCAGGCGATCATGCCCACCAGCAGCAGCGGCTTCACCCCGAAGCGGCGATAGAGCCACGGCATGGAGAACATGAAGGCGAGTTCGGACATCTGCCCGATCGACATGGTGCCGCCGACGTTCTCGATACCGGCCGTGCCGATATAGGCGGAGGCATAGGCGTAATACATCGCCAGCGGGATCGAGATCAGCGTCGCGCAGGCGATGAAGATCAGGAACGAGCGCTGGCGCATCAGGCCGAACGCCTCGACGCACAGCACCTGCCGGATCACGCTCTCGTCGCGCGGGGCGTCCACCTCCACATTGGGGAGGGTGACGCTGTAGAGCCCGAGCGCGATCGAGACGACCGCGGCGATGGTGAAGATCTGCGGGCTCGCCGACAGACCCGCCCAGCCGATGATGAGCCCGGCCGCGATCCAGCCCAGCGTGCCGAACGCGCGCACGAACGGAAAGCGGTCGACCCGCTCGCCGAAGCTCTTGAGGGCGATGGTGTTCGCCAGGCCCACGGTCGGCATGTAGAGGATCATGTAGCCCAGCAGCAGCCAGACGAAGCTGTCGCCATGCTCGGGCGTCACCAGCGAGGGCAGCACGAACAGCAGCACGCTGCCCACCAGGTGCAGGATCACCATCAGCATCTTGGGGCTGAAATAGCGCGCGGCCGCCAT
The DNA here is from genome assembly GCF_022346685.1 of Sphingomonas sp. ACRSK. NCBI lineage: Bacteria > Pseudomonadati > Pseudomonadota > Alphaproteobacteria > Sphingomonadales > Sphingomonadaceae > Sphingomonas > Sphingomonas sp. ACRSK. The sequence goes on from NZ_JAKRNR010000024.1 coordinate 49,616, forward strand.
GCCGAGCAGGAACGAGCCCACGATCGAGGCGATCGGCCCCACGGAAAAGGCGTTGGCGATCAGGTTGCCGATGCCGACCGTCTGCATCACCAGGCCCAGGGTCACGTTCCACGCGCCCCAGACAAAGAACTGCATGAACATCAGGGCGCTCAGCCGCCCCGTCAGCATTCCCGACGCCGGGCGCACGTCACCCGTCAACGTCCCTTCGGCAGCGACCATGCGCTCATCCCCTCCGCTGCAGTTTTCCTGCTCTTGGAGGCAGCCTAACAGCGCGAACCGGCATGTAAAGGATTACATCACCCCTATCGACACGCTTGGCCGCAGGCGACATGAAGCGGGCATGACGACGATCATCCAGGTCGCCGCCGTCGCCGGGGTCTCCACCGCGACGGTGTCGCGCGTGCTGAGCCAGCCTGCGCGCGTGGCCGAACAGACGCGCCGGCGCGTGCTCGATGCCGTGGATGCGCTCGGCTACCAGCCCAACGTCGCCGCGCGCAGCCTGCGCACGCTGCGCGCCGCCAAGATCCTGCTGACCGTCCCGGACATCTCCAATCCCTTCTTCGCCAGCGTCATCCGCGGCGCGGAGGAAGCGGCGCGCGATGCCGGCTATTCGGTGGTGGTGGGCGACACCCGCCACGATCCGGAGGTGGAGGATCAGTACGCCGACATGCTTTCGCGTCGCGAGGTCGACGGGCTGGTGTTCCTCGGCCATCGCCTGCCGGCCAGCCTTGCGCCGCTGCTCGCCGCCCAGGGGACGGCAGCGCCGATCGTCAACGGCTGCGAATACAGCCCCGACATCGGCGTGCCGAGCGTCCATATCGACAATGCCGCCGCCAGCAGCGACGCGATGGAACATCTGATCGCGCTCGGGCACCGCGACATCGGCGTCATCACCGGCCCGGCGATCAGCCCGATCAGCCGCGATCGCCTGACGGGCGCACTACGCGCCGCCGACCGCCACGGCCTCGGCGATCAGCTGCAGCTACGTGCCGGCGACTATTCCGCCGCCTCCGCCTTCCAGCGCGCCGGCGAACTGCTCGCAGGCGGGGTCACTGCGATCTTCTGCTTCAGCGACGAGATGGCGATGGGCGCGATCAGCGCGATCGCCCAGGCGGGGCTCTCCTGTCCCGGCCAGGTCTCGGTGATCGGCTTCGACGACCTGCCGCTCGCCCGCTTCTTCTCGCCGCCGCTCACCACCATCGCCCAGCCCAAGGGCCTGATCGGCCAGCGCGCGGTGGAGCTTCTGGTCGACATCCTGCGCGGCACCACCCCCGCCCGCCGCCAGCTGACGCTCACCCACGAACTCGTCGTCCGCAGCAGCACCGCCCCGGCCCGCCGCTAGCGCGGCCGCCCGTGGTCGCGCCGCAGCGGTGCTTGAGGATCTTCGCTAACCCTGCGCGGACCACTAGCCCGCTAGATCGCTAGAGTTGCTCAAGGCGTCCGAGAGCCAAGGCGCCCCCGCCTCCAGACAGCCCTTTTCGTACCCCGGCGGAGGCCGGGGTCCAGTTAGGTGCGTTTTGTGGGGGAGCGGGGCGCGTCGGCGTGAGTGGCGGGGTGCCTGCGATCAGGCCACAGCGTCTAAGGTCGGATGGGCGCCTCAAGCGGCCCTGCTGTAGCTCGCGCTGGCCCATACCCCGGACGCACCAAAGCCCGCGAGGTCGTTAGACCAAGCGGGCTTTGGTGTTTGGTTGCGGGGACAGGATTTGAACCTGTGACCTTCAGGTTATGAGCCTGACGAGCTACCGGGCTGCTCCACCCCGCGCCAGGGTGCATTGCATTGTGAATGGGTTTGTGTGCACGAGCTTC
>NZ_JAKRNR010000025.1:0-47874 GCF_022346685.1 Sphingomonas sp. ACRSK
GGCTCAGGCCGCCGCTGACTGGATGCACGCTCAGCAGCCTCAGTCCGAGGAGATCGCAGCATGAAACCGGGTCGGGAAAATGCTGCTGGAATTCACATTGGGGCTGGACTGTCAGGATATGTGGCCTACCTGCGCAAGGGAAAGTGCCTGCAGTGCAGCCGCGGGCAGCGCGAGCTGTACGCCCATGCGGCGGCACCCTGGGTGCTGAAGTGCGGGCGTGAGGACAAATGTGGCTGGCAGGGCCATGTGAAGGATCTCTACCCGGAGATCTTCGACGACTGGTCGAAGCGCCACAAGCAGACCGAGCAGCGGCCGAACGCAGCCGCTGACGCCTATCTGACGGACGCGCGCGGCTTCGACATCGCGCCACTCAAGGGCGCCTATACGCAGGAGCGCTATCACGACCAGGAGCTGGGCATTGGCACGGCCACCGTCCGCTTCCCGCTGCCCGGCGGCACCTTCTGGGAACGGCTGATCGACCAGCCCGCGCGCTTCGGCAAGAAGAAGGCGCGGTTCGGCTACGGCGGCTCCTACAAGGGGCAGTGGTGGGCGCTGCCCGGCGTAACCATCGCGGATCTCGCCCAGGCGCCGGAGATCTGGCTCGCCGAGGGCATCTTCGACGCGATCGCGCTCAACCAGTCGGCCGGCGTGACCGCCGTCTCGCTGATGAGCTGCAACAACTGGCCGGAAAAGGCGCTGGACGAACTGCGCCGCGCCGCCGCCGATCTCGGTTGCCCGCAGCCGCGCCTGGTCTTCGCCTTCGACGTCGGCGCCGCCGGCACCAGGTGGACGCGCCGCTTCGTGAAGGATGCGCGGGCGAAGGGCTGGGACGCCGTCGCCGCCCAGGTGCGTGCCGATGGTGATGCCACCGATGGCAAGCTCGATTGGAACGACCTCGCGCAGCGCGACCTGCTGACGCCCGAGCACCTGGCTGAATACCGCTGGAATGGCGACGTCACCACCGCCGCCGACGTCCGCGAAAAGGCGCACCTGATCTACCAGCGTACCCTGTCGGCGTCCTTCCCGCTGGTGTTCGGCTACCGCCAATATTGGGCGACGATCTCCGAAGAGCGGATGAACGAGCAGCTGGAGCTGTGGCAGACGTCCGACAAGCCCGAGCACCAAGCCTACAAGGAGTTGGGCTGGGAAGGGATGGTCAAGGCGGCGGCCAAGCAGGCGATCTCCATCGAGGAGCTGGCGAACTGCACCTTCCAGACCCTCTACTTCCAGCGCGACACCGGCCTGGACGAGGGCGCCTATTTCTTCCGCGTCGACTTTCCCTCCGACCGGCCGAGCGTGAAGGCGACGTTCTCAGGCTCGGCATGCACCGCCGGCGCCGAGTTCAAGAAGCGCCTGGCCTCGATCGCGCCTGGCGCACAGTTCACCGGATCGACCCAGCAGCTCGACAAGCTGATGCAGCGCCAATGGGCGCGGATCCGCATGGTCGAGGCGATCCAGTTCACCGGCTACAGCATCGACCATGCCGCCTACGTGCTGGGCGACATCGCCGTGCACAATGGCGTCGTGCACCGGCCGAACGAGGAGGAATATTTCACCCTCGGCAAGCAGTCGGTGAAGCTGCGCACCAGCGACCGCCTGCTGCGGATCGACTATGATCCGGACAAGCTCAACCTCGATTGGCTGCCGCACCTCCTGACCGCCTATGGCGCGAAGGGCACGGTCACGCTGACCTATTTTATCGCCAGCCTGTTCGCCGAGCAGATCCGCCGCGAACAGAGCAGCTTCGGCTTTTTGGAGATGAGCGGCCCGCCGGGCACCGGCAAGACCACGCTGCTCGAGTTCCTGTGGAAGCTGGTCGGCCGCGCCAATTACGAGGGCTTCAACCCGACCAAGGCGACCAAGGCCGGCCGCGCCCGCAACTTCGGCCAGGTCGCAAACCTGCCGGTCGTGCTGATCGAGGGCGATCGTGGCGCAGAGACGCCGCATGCCGCGAAGTTTGAATGGGACGAACTGAAGGACGCCTACAACGGCCGCCCGGTTTACACCCGCGGTGTCGCCAACGGCGGCATGGAGACCTTCGAGCCGCCATTCCGCGCCAGCCTCATCATCGCGCAGAACGCCACGGTTGAGGGCTCCGACGCGATGCACGAACGCATCATGGGGCTGCACTTCGACAAGTCCCGCTTCGGCGCCGCCGGTAAGGCGGCAGGCGAGGCGCTGTCGGCCTTCCCGCTCGAGGACGTGTCGGGTTTCATCATCCACGTGCTCCGGCACGAGACGAAGATCCTTGAGCGGTATCGCGCCGCGTTCAAGCGGCACGAGGCGAACATGCTGTCGCGTGAGATCGTCCGCAACCAGCGCCTGGCAAAGAACCATGCCCAGCTCGCCGCCATGCTCGATGCCGTCCGCCCGCTGTTCGGTGACAAGCTGCCCCAGCGCGACATCGACGAAGCGCACGCGCTGCTGATCGAGATCCTTGAGGAGCGGCAGCGCGCGACCGAGCGCGAGCACGCGAACGTCGAATGGTTCTGGGAACGGTACGACTGGTTCGCCGCCCGCGATGCCGAGCTGCAGACGCCGCCGACCAACCCGATCAACCACAGCCGCGCCGCCGACGTAATCGCGGTCAGCCTGGTCGATTTCGAGCGCCGCTGCGGCGACGCCAACCTGCGCCTGCCCTGCCCGATGAAGGATCTCAAACGAGACCTGAAGACCAGCAAGGCCCGCAAGTTCCTGGAAGCCAGCAAAGCCACCTGCTCGATCACCGGCAAGACGGTGAACTGCTGGCACTTCCGCAATCCCGCCACCCCCCAATCCCGCTGAACTGGAGCGCACCACGATGTTGCATCGCCACACCTTTGCCCAGACGCCGCGCAAGCGGTTCCTGCCCCGGATCCCTGACGCGCAGCCGCTCGCGCCCGAAGCATATCTCCGGCTCCGCCGTGAAGCCGCTGGCCTGACGATCCGCGATCTGGCCGCCCGCCTGACCGAGTTGCGCGCCGCCCTGGTCGAGGCCGGCGAGCTGCCCGCCGGCATGCTCGCGATCCGCGGCGACATCGTCGCGACTCTCCTGATGCTCGAAGCGACCGGCGTGCGCGCCCGGCTCCGCGAGACACTGGAGTCGATCGCGGCCGTCATGCCGTTCGATCCAGACGTCTACCAGCAGCTCGCCGACGCGGATCCGCGCCGCCACCCGCGCGTCTGCCGTGGCTGTGGCTGCTCGACCCACGACGGTTGTCACCACGAGCACTTCGGCAGCTGCGCATGGGTCAGCCCGATCCAATGCAGCCACTGCGCCGCACGGGAGGCGCAGGCATGACCATCATGACCATGCGCCGCGTGCCGGACGGGAAGGGCGGCTACCGCCACGAGGCGGCACCACACGTCCCGCCCGCGCGCAAGGGCAAGCGTGCCGCCGCGCGCGAGCCGATGAAGGCGATCAACACCGACAATGTGTCGGCCGAACAGCTGCGCCTTCTGATCGAGCGCATCGAGCGCCTTGAGGAGGAAAAGCAGGGCATCAGCGACGACATCAAGGACGTGTACGCCGAGGCGAAATCCACCGGCTTCGACGCCAAGACGATGCGCACCATCATCCAGCTGCGCCGCATGGAGAAGCATCACCGCGACGAGGCGGAGATGATGCTCGAGACCTACAAGCAGAGCCTCGGCCTGTGAACCCGGCGCCGACCATCGGCTTCCGGCAGCGGGCGGGCCTGCGCCGCCTGCTCTGGCGGCCGGAGGTCGCGCCGGCCGACGACAAGGTCTTCCGCTCCCTCGCCAAGCTCGGCCTCGCAGGCGGCATCCCCTGCGACGGCGGCCGCGAATGGCGGATCACCTTGGCCGGCTGCCAAGCGCTCGGCCTGACCTTCCCCGACGACGACGAAACCCCCGAACCCATGGAGCAAGCCGCGTGAGCAACCACCCGAAAAGCCGCCGCGCCCGCGCCCTGCGCGCGCTCGGCATCACCATCGCCATCGCCGCCGCGATCGTCGCGGCCCCCATCATCCTCATGCGCCTCTACGCCGAAGCCAAGGGAGACCGCCGTTGATGTCCCAGCAAACCACGACCACCAATGTCATTCGCGAAGTGATCGACCACGCGTCGCGTAACAGGCCCTTTGTCGTGGTCCGCGCGCGAGACGACGATGAAGGCAACGAGCTTGTCGAGATCTGCCAGGGCACCGACGTCGTTTGGATGTCGATCGCTCACGCCAACGCGGTAGCCGTCGCTCTGAACGAACTGCTCGACGAACTCGAGCCCGCCGCAGAAGATGGCACGGACTGATGCGCCCGCTCGTCATCGACAATCCCGGCGGCCCGGCTGCCGCCAAGGCGCCTTCCGCAGAGGTGGCGCCAACGCTACTGCTGGCGCTGGTGCGTGACCTCGGTCGAGTTGAGGTCACCTATGCCGATCGGGTGGAGTTCGGTCGTGCCTTGATCCTGCAGGGGTATTCGTCAGCTCGAGCGGCCGAAATGGCGAACGATCTGGAAGACAACGACGGCGCTCTGCAGATGCTCGCGCGTCACCGGCTCGATGCCATGCTGCAGCCTCTTGCCCAAGGTTTGTGCGAAGCCGCTGAAGCCCGCTTTCGCAAAATGGTGCAGCGCATTGCGGAATGGACGGATGAAGAGGTGGCAATCGTGTCGCCTGCACAGGTCCGCCATGTCGCACAGGTAGTGCTTGCCGGTGCGGATCCGACCTATCCGCCCTTTGCTGTTTCTACCCGAAAGCACGAAGTCTCTGACGATCAGGACCATCCGGTACCCAAGGACGTGCCCGTATGACCGAACTGCTCACCAGCGAGGAGGCGGCCGAGCGCATCCATGTTTCAACCAAGACCTTGCGTCAGCTCCGGCGCAACGGTCACATTCGCTATGTCGCCGTCACTGATCGGAAGATTCGCTACCGGCCCGAGGACTGCGACGAATACCTCGAAAGCCGCGCGCGCAAGGCCCCTGGATGTCCGTCTACAAGAGGAAGAGTTCTCCGTACTGGCACTTCGACTTCGTCTGGCAAGGTCGTCGGTTTCACGGCTCGACGGGATGCAAGGGGAAGCGCGAGGCACTGAGGCATGAGGAGGTCGAGCGCGCCAAGGCGAGGGCGGGGGGCAACGAACGCCCCCCGATCACGCTCGACGAAGCGTGCGGTCTCTACCAGGACAAGGTCGAGGAGCTGCCCTCCTGGCCCACGACCCGCTACATCATCGACGCGCTGATCGCCGGGCTCGGCGCCGGCGCGCTGCTGTCACAGATCAACCAGCGCGAGCTGCTCCACTACTTCTCCAAACGCCGCGACGGCCGCAGCAACGCATCCGTCAATCGTGAGATCGAAGTCTGCCGCGCCATGTGGCGCTGGGCGGGCAAGGCTCGCTACGACGTCGGGGAAATGCCCGATTGGGGCGCCCTGATGCTCAAGGTGCCGAACAAGGATCCGCGCGAGCTGAGCGCCCTCGAGGAGACCAATCTCTTCGGCGAGATCCGCACCGACCTATTCAGCTTCTGCGAGTTCGCCCTCAAGACCGGGTGGCGGCGTAGCGAAGTGCTCGGCCTCCGCTGGTCAGATCTCGACATGGCCCGCGGGATCGCGACGACGCGCATTAAGGGTGGCGACGTCGTCAAGCGGCCGCTGACGCAGGAGATGGTGCTCATCATCGCGAACCAGCCGAAGGCCGGGCCCTTCGTCTTCACCTATGTTGCCGCGCGCACCAAGCCGGCTCTCACCGACAAGCTCGGCCGCAAGCAGCCGGCGCGCAAAAAGGGCGAGCGCTATCCGATGACGGCCCAGGTGCTGCGCGGCCCCTGGGCGGCTGCCAAGGCCGCCGCTGGCGTCGAGAACTTCCGCTTCCACGATCTGCGCCACACCCGCGGCACGCGGATCCTGCGCGCCACCGGCAACCTCGCGGCCGCCAAGGAAGCGCTCAAGCACCGCTCGATCAAGACCACCCTGCGCTACGCACACGCGACCGACGACGACGTGCGCAACGCGCTCGAAGCATCGGACTCCCGACCTATTCCCGACCGCAAGGCGGGAGGTGCGAAGAAAGCGAAGTAATTACAGCGCGCTACGGGTCATAGAACCCGACCGTGTAAACGAGATGCTCTACCAACTGAGCTAAGCGCCCCCTCTCGGGAGACCCGCGGAATAGCGGCATTTGCGGTGGCCGCAATAGGGCAATTCGCGCCCTGCGCGACGAGCGGGATACGCGCCGGCTCGACCTCGTCGTCCGCTGTGCCGGCGAGGCCGAGTCTTAGAGCTGCCGCAGCCGACGGATATGGTGGCGGAGAGATTCTCCAGAATGGGAGGAAAGCCGTGCGTGAATTGCGCCGGCTGGCGCTTTGTGGCCTAGAATAAGTTTAGGCTCTTCATGCTGACTACTTTTTCTTTAGCAATGATAATATGATCTAATACTGTGAAATCCAGAAAACGTCCTGCGTCAACAAAACGTCTGGTAAAACCAACATCTTTGTCAGAAGGCTTTGCGCTGCCGCCAGGGTGGTTGTGCGCTAGAATGATGTATTTTGCACTTAGATCCAGTACGCGGCGACAAACTTCGCTTACTGATGCTAGAACGCCGTCTTCATTTCCGATCCCCATCGTATCATCGGCTATCAACCTCATATTGGCATTTACATACAGAACCCGAAATTTCTCTACCCGTAATGGTGAAAGATCAAATTGTAGATAATTCAGAATGCTGTCACTGGTATACATGCATGGTCCTTCAAGAGCGGCGGTATGCAGCGCCTGACGGAACCACGCCTTCACTGCTGACAAGTGCTCAACAACAGCAGGAGGTGCATGTAGGCTTAACTTATTTGCATCGGCTCCAAGCAAAGCATTTGCAGAGCCGTGCGCACGCAGCAGCCTTTCGGAGACAACCTCCGGGTCTTCTACAACTCTTTCTAACACGCGGCTAAGGGTTCTAATCGAAGCAGGTTCCATTTCTCCACCCTCCCCGGATTGGAGGTTAGAGGAAAGGTGAAATGCAGCTTAACTTCAACCATTATAAGTTAACGTAAATAATGGCGTTTATTAAGAATCGTACCCTACTGATTTACATTGGCAGTGGAACCAGTGAAAATCCATATACATATCAGTCAGATAGATCGTTGGCCCTGCAATTCGTGGAGTTAGACACTTAAAGTTATACTGAGCTCCCCTCTCCATAATGGACCAATCCAAAGCTCATGCGGCGAAAGCGTGACACGTCAGGGCCCAGGAAAACAGCAGGATCGGTTGCGACTCGGCGGGGGCGGTCAGCTTTCTACGGCTGCGAGTCGCGAGGCCTGGCGCCAGATCCCGCCTACGGAACGCCCCCGACTGCCTATGCGACGAGTATCTGGTGGCGCGCGGACTGCGTGGCTCAGCCGCGGGCGTTGAGGCGCTGCATCGCTTCTGCGGCGATGCGGGTGCTGCGGCGGCGGTCGGCGGGGTCGTACATGGCGCCGGTGATCATCACCTCGTCCACCTTGGTCCGCTCCAGGAAGGCGGCGAGGCCGCGCTCGATGGTGTCGGGGCCGCCGATCGCCGAGCATTCGAGCACCTGGTCGAGGATCGCGGAGCCTTGCGGGCCGATCGAGTCGCGGTAGCCCGCGATCGGCGGCGGCATCTGGATGGCGTTGCCGGTGCGGATGGCGACGAACGACTGCTCGGTCGAGCTGGCGAGGAAGCGGGCTTCCTCGTCCGTGTCGGCGGCGAGCACGTTGAAGGCCGCCATCGCATAGGGCTTGTCGAGCTGCGCCGAGGGACGGAAGTCCCGGCGGTAGATGGCGAGCGCCTGGTCGAGGGCTGCCGGCGCGAAGTGCGAGGCAAAGGCATAGGGCAGGCCAAGTGCGGCGGCGAGCTGCGCACCGAACAGGCTGGAGCCCAGGATCCACAGCGGCACGTTGGCGCCGCCGCCGGGAACCGCCTCGATGCCGGTGCGACCGTCGGCCGCGAAATAGCTCTGCAGCTCCATCACCTCCTGCGGAAAGGCGTTGGGATCGCTGTCTAGGGTACGGCGGAGCGCGCGGGCGACGCGCTGGTCGGAGCCGGGCGCGCGGCCGAGGCCCAGGTCGATGCGGCCGGGGAACAGCGCGTCGAGGGTGCCGAACTGCTCGGCGATGGTGAGCGGCGCGTGGTTGGGGAGCATGATGCCGCCTGCGCCGACGCGGATGGTGCGGGTGGCGGCGGCGACATGGCCGATCACGACGGCGGTGGCGGCGCTGGCGATGCCGGGCATGCCATGGTGTTCGGCGACCCAGTAGCGCTTGTAGCCGAGTCCCTCGGCATGGGCGGCGAGATCGGCGGCGTTGGCGAGGGCGGTGCCCGCGTCGCCACCGGCGACGATCGGAACCAAGTCGAGCAGCGAATAATCGGTCATGGACCAGAGATGGGGACGCAGACGCCGCACGCCAACCATGCGGCCGATGCAGCGGCTTGCCCGGCAGAGGGCCGGTGCCTAAACGGGCGCCGTCCATGACCCCCGCGCTCGCCCCCATCCGCACCTGGATCTTCGATCTGGACAACACGCTCTATCCGGCGAGCGTGAGCCTGTTTCCGGCGATCGACGCGCGGATGACGGCCTATATCGCCGAGCATCTGGGAATGGAGCCGGCGGCGGCCCGCACGCTGCAGAAGCAATATTACCATGCCCATGGCATGACGCTGGCCGGGCTGATGGCCGAGCATGGCACCGACCCGCACCACTTCCTGGACTATGTCCACGATGTGGAGATGGACGTGCTGGAGGACCTGGGGCTGGCCGCGCGGATCGGCGCGCTGCCGGGGCGCAAGCTGGTCTTCACCAACGGCGACGCGAGCTATGCGGCGCGGGTGCTGGACCGTATCGGCCTGGCCGAGACCTTCGAGGCGGTGCACGACGTGCATGCGACGCAATACCGGCCCAAGCCCGATCCGGTCGCTTATCAGGGGCTGTGCGACGCCTATGCGATCGATCCGGCGACGGCGCTGTTCGTCGAGGATCTTGCCCGCAATCTCAAGCCCGCCAAGGCGATCGGCATGACCACCGTGTGGATCGACAACGGCTCCGAACAGGGGCCGGGGGTCGACCGCAGTTTCATCGATTATACCGTCGCCGACCTCGGCGACTGGCTCGACACCATCCTGGAGACACCCGCGTGACCGACCTGCAAACCACCATCGACGCCGCCTGGGACGATCGCGCGACCCTGGGCCTGTCCACTACCGGCGCGGTGCGCGAGGCGGTGACGGAGGCGCTGGCGCAGCTGGATGCCGGCACCGCGCGCGTCGCCGAGCCGGACGGGCATGGCGGCTGGCGCGTCAACCAGTGGCTGAAGAAGGCGGTGCTCTTGTCGTTCCGGCTGAACGACAATGCGGTGATGGGGGGCCCGGGCGGCGCCAACTGGTTCGACAAGGTGCCGTCGAAGTTCCAGGGCTGGGACGAGGCGCGCTTCCGCGACGCCGGCTTCCGCGCGGTGCCCGGCAGCGTCGTCCGCCAGGGTGCGTTCGTCGGCAAGGGCGCGATCCTGATGCCGAGCTTCGTCAACATCGGCGCCTATGTCGGCGAGGGGACGATGGTCGACACCTGGGCCACCGTCGGCAGCTGCGCGCAGATCGGCAAGAACGTGCACCTTTCGGGCGGCGCGGGCATCGGCGGCGTGCTCGAGCCGCTGCAGGCGGACCCGGTGATCATCGGCGACGGCGCCTTCATCGGTGCGCGCGCCGAAGTCGCCGAGGGCGTGCGCGTGGGCGAGGGCGCGGTGCTGTCGATGGGCGTGTACCTCGGCAAGTCGACCAAGATCGTCGATCGCGCGACCGGCGAGGTGACGATGGGCGAAGTGCCGCCGTACGCGGTGGTGGTGCCCGGGTCGCTGGGCGGCGGCGAGGGCAAGCCGGCGCTGTACTGCGCGGTGATCATCAAGCGGGTGGACGAGAGCACGCGCGCGAAGACGGGGATCAACGAGCTGCTGCGGGATTGAGGTCGTTGTGCTCCCGCGCAGGCGGGAGCCCAGGGCCACAAACGCCAGCGCCCGGTACTCTGGGCTCCTGCCTTCGCAGGAGCACGGTTGGGGTGGGGGCGTCGGTCGCTTCCCACTCGTACCCCGGCGGAGGCCGGGGTCCAGGTGCGGGCGGCGCGTGAGATGCGGGGAGGTCCCCCAACTGGGCCCGGCCTTCGCCGGGGTACTGAAAGGGGTTAGGCGTCTGCGATGCGCGGGATGCCGAGGCGGGGGATTTCGATGGCCGGGCAGGCGTTCATCACCACCTGAAGCCCGGCGGCTTCGGCGCGCTGGGCGGCGGCTTCGTTGATGACGCCGAGCTGCATCCATACCGCTCTGGCGCCCACTGCGATCGCCTCGTCCACCGCATCCCCGGCGGCGTTCGAGTTGCGGAAGATGTCGACGATGTCGATCGGCTCGCCGATCTGGGCGAGCTCGCGGAAGACGAACTCGCCGTGGACGTGCTCGCCGGTGATCTGCGGGTTGACCGGGATCACGCGATAGCCGTGGTTCTGGAGATAGGCCATCACGCCGTAGGAGGGCCGGCTGGGTCGATCGGAGGCGCCGACCAGCGCGATGGTGCGGGCGTTTTCGAGAAGCGTCCGGATGTCCTCGTCGCGGGTCAGCGGCATGCGGTTATCCCTGTTTGCGGTCCAGCCATTCGCCGACGGATGCGGCAATCTGGTGGAACGCGGTCGCCTCCGGCCCGTTCCCGGCGGCCGGCGGCGTGCCCGCGTCCGATGCCTGGCGCACCGCCATCGCGAGCGGGATGCGGCCGAGGAAGGGGATGCCGAGCTTCGCGGCCGCAGCCTCGGCGCCGCCCTGGCCGAACGGCTCGGATGCCTCGCCGCAATGCGGGCAGACATAGCCGGACATGTTCTCGACCAGGCCGATCACCGGCACCTCGGCCTTGGCGAACAGGTCGATCGCGCGGGTGGCGTCGATCAGCGCCAGGTCCTGCGGCGTGGACACAATCACCGCGCCCGCCGGCTTGTGCTTCTGGATCATGGTGAGCTGCACGTCACCGGTGCCGGGCGGCAGATCGACGACCAGCGTGTCGTGGAGGCCCCAGTCGGCCTCTGCCAGCTGGGTGAGGGCACCGCCCGCCATCGGCCCGCGCCAGGCGATCGCCTGGCCGGCGGGGACGAGCTGGCCCATCGAGAGCAGCGGCACGCCATAGGGCGTCTCGACCGGCAGCAGCTGCTTCTCGCGCGCTTCGGGCCGGGTGCCCTCGACCGCCAGCAGCTTGGGCTGCGAGGGGCCGTAGATGTCGGCGTCGATCAGGCCGACCCGGCGGCCGGCGCGGGCGAGCGCGATCGCGAGGTTGGCGGCGACCGTGGACTTGCCGACGCCGCCCTTACCGCTGGCAACCGCGATCAGGCGGCGGCCGACGCGCTCGCTGGTCTGAGCGACGCGCACTTCGGCGATGCCGGGCGTGGCGAGCGCTGCGGCGCGGACGTCGGCCTCCAGCGCGTCGCGCGCGGCGGTGGGAAGCCCGGTCACGTCGAGGACGATGCTGGCCCGCGAGCCCTCCACCCGCGCGGTGGCGCGGCCGGCGGCGACGGGGGCGAGGGCGGCTTGCAGGGCAGAACGGTCGGTCATCGCGTCGCAGATAGGCGCGCAGCAATGTCTTGCCACTGTAAATTGCGCTCCGTCCTCCTATAAAGAAGGGATGCGAAGCTTTTCCGGCTGGTTCGCACGCGCCGGCGTGCTCAGGAACGACAACATCAAGGGTCCCTGGGGCGGGCGCGGCGGTTCCGAAGGCGGATCCGGCGGCGGCGACGGCCCGAGCGGCCCGCGCAACCCGTGGAACCTGCCCCCCGACGGCCGGCGCGCGCGCCCGGCGACCGCGACCTCGCTCGAGGATTTCCTGCGCCGCGCACGCGGCGGCGGGGGTGGCGGCGGCAATGGCGGCCGCGGTGGGCCGGGTCTGCCGACCAACGCCGGCAAGCTGTGGCTGATCGGCCTGATCGTGCTGGTGGGGCTGTGGCTGATCACCTGCGTCCATGTGGTGGGCCCGCAGGAGCGCGGCGTCGCCACTAGCTTTGGCCGCTATACGGGCACGCTGGATCCGGGATTCAAGCTGACGCTCCCGGCGCCCTTCGCCTCCGTCCAGATGGTGGATGTAAAGGAAGTGCGGACCGAGAACTTTCCGGCGGGCAACCAGCCGAACCTGATGCTGACGGGCGACCAGAACATCGTCGACCTGGGCTATTCGGTGCGCTGGGACATCAAGACGCCGGAGAACTACGTCTTCGAGATCGCCGACCCGCGCGAAACGGTGCGCGCCGTGGCCGAGAGCGCGATGCGCGCCGAGATCGCCAACGTCGAGCTGGACCAGGCGATCGGTGCCGGCCGCATCGGCATCCAGGGCGACGTGCAGCAGCGCATGCAGGCGCTGCTCGACGAGTATAAGTCGGGCATCCGCATCCTGGGCGTGGCGATCAAGCAGGCGGCGGCCCCGGCCGCGGTCGACGACGCGTTCAAGGCGGTGACGGCAGCGCAGCAGCAGGCGCAGTCGAACCTCAACGACGCGCGCGCCTATGCGCAGCAGGTGATCGAGCGGGCGCAGGGCGATGCCGCGCAGTTCGATCGCATCTACGAACAATATCGCGCCGCCCCCGAGGTGACCCGCCGCCGGCTCTATTACGAGACCATGGAGCAGGTGCTGCGCGGCGCCGACAAGACGATCGTCGAGCCGGGCGTGCAGACCTATCTGCCGCTGCCCGAGGTGCGCCGCCGCGCCACCGCCCCGACGACGCCCGAACCGCCCACGCCCGAGGCGATGGAGACCGCACGATGAGCCGCAGCCTGTTCCGCAATCCCGTGGCGATCGGGATCGCGCTGCTGGTGCTCGCCATCCTGGCGGTGAGCTCGATCGCGATCGTACCGGAGGCCAAGCAGGCGGTGATCCTGCGCGTCCAGCAGCCGATCGCTATCGTCAACCGCTATGAGCCGGGCCAGCCGTTCGGCCGCAGCGGTGCTGGCATCGTGCTGCGCATTCCCTTCCTGGACCGCTTGGTGTGGGTGGAGAAGCGCGTGCTGGCCGTCGAGCTCGACAACCAGCAGGTGCTCTCCAGCGATCAGCAGCGGCTGGAGGTGGACGCGTTCGCGCGCTTCCGCATCGTCAATCCGGTGCAGATGGTGGTGACGGCCGGGTCCGAGCAGAGCGTGGCCGACCAGTTGCAGCCGATCCTGGGCTCGACCCTGCGCGGCGAGCTGGGCAAGCGGCCGTTCGCGGCGCTGCTGAGCCCGGAGCGCACGCAGGTGATGGAGAATATCCAGACGGCGCTTCAGCGTACCGCCGCGCAATATGGTGCCGAGATCGTCGACGTGCGGATCAAGCACGCCGACCTGCCGGAGGGCAGCCCGCTCACCAGCGCGCTCAACCGGATGCGCTCGGCCCGGCAGCAGGAGGCGGTGACGATCCAGGCGCGCGGCCAGAAGCAGGCGCAGATCATCCGCGCCGATGCGGAGGCGCAGGCAGCGCAGATCTATGCGCAGAGCTTTGGCAAGGACGCCGACTTCTATGCGTTCTGGCGCGCGATGGAATCCTATCGCACGACCTTTGCCAAGGGGGAGGGCAACGGCGATACGTCGATCGTGCTGTCGCCGAACAATGGCTATCTGCGGGAGTTCCAGGGTCGAGAACGCTGAGGAGACCGTGCCGGGGGGCATTCAAATCAAGTTCAGCATCAAGGACATAGCCTGGGATCGAACGATCCCTGTCGTTTAGAGAGGACCTATCCTAGTGCGTTACGCCTACGCCCTTACCTCTGCGCTGCTGCTCGGCGGCACCGCGGCAGCCTTCAGCTTCCAGCCCCCCGCCGGCGCGCAGACCGCGCAGAACGAGCCCGGCGCGATCGCCAGCACCGCGCCGCGCGCGGGCGCTCCGATGAGCTTCGCCGACCTGGTCGCGCGGCTCCAGCCGGCGGTGGTCAACATTTCCACCACCCAGCGCGTGACGGTGCAGCAGAGCAACCCGTTCGCCGGCACCCCGTTCGAGCAGTTCTTCGGCGGCCCGCGCGGGGGCGGCGCCAGCCCCCGCACCCAGGAAGCGCAGTCGCTGGGCTCGGGCTTCCTGATCTCGGCCGACGGCTATGTCGTCACCAACAACCACGTCGTCTCGGCCGGCACCGCCTCCGCGGTGGTCGAGTCGATCACGGTGACCCTGTCGGACCGTCGCGAGTTCAAGGCGCGGCTGGTCGGCCGCGACGCGGCATCGGACCTGGCCGTGCTCAAGATCGAGGGCGCGACCTTCCCGTTCGTGCGCTTCGGCGATTCGCGCCAGGCGCGCGTCGGCGACTGGGTAGTCGCGATCGGCAACCCGTTCGGCCTGAGCGGATCGGTGACCGCGGGTATCGTTTCCGCGATCAATCGCGTGACCGGCGGCGGCACCTATGACCGCTTCATCCAGACCGATGCCGCGATCAACCGCGGCAACTCGGGCGGCCCGATGTTCGACCTGCAGGGCAATGTCATCGGCATCAACTCGCAGATCCTGTCGCCGACCGGCGGCAACATCGGCATTGGTCTCGCGATCCCGGCCGAGCAGGCCAAGCCGATCGTCGACAAGCTGATGCGCGGCCAGGCGATCGAGCGCGGCTATCTGGGCGTCGGCATCCAGCCGATCGACGAGAACATCGGCGCGGCGCTGGGCCTGCCCAAGGACCGCGGCGAGCTGATCTCGCGCGTCGAGCCGGGCGAAGCGGCGGCCAAGGCCGGCATCCGCCAGGGCGACGTGGTGGTGGCCGTCAACGGCAAGGAAGTGACGCCGGAGCAGACGCTGAGCTACCTGGTCGCGAACACCGCGCCGGGCACGCGCATCCCGGTCGAACTGCTGCGCGACGGCAAGCGCCAGACGGTGACCGTCACCGTCGGCAAGCGGCCGCCGGAGGAGCAGCTGGCGCAGTTCAACCCCGAAGACGACAGCGGCATGCCGCAGGAAGAGGCGCCCCAGGATACGGGCGCGGCATCGCTGGGCATCGGCGTGACCCCGCTGACCCCGTCGATCGCGCGCAGCATCGGCGTCGATCCGGCGGTGAAGGGCGTGGTGGTCACGGGCACGGACCCGTCGAGCGATGCGGCCGGCAAGGGCATCCGCCGTGGCGACGTGATCGTCTCGGTCAACCGGACCCCGGTCGCCAACGCCGCCGACGTCGCCCGCCAGGTGGCGCAGGCCAAGGCGGCTGGTCGCGACCAAGTGCTGCTGTTCGTCCAGCGCCGCGGCCAAGGCATCTACATGCCGGTGCGCATCGGCGGCTGAGCCGGTCCCTTCGCAGTGCATTGCGGCCCGTCGCTCGAAGGAGCGGCGGGCCGTTTGCGTTTGGGGGGTGTTCGGGCGGCGCTTGCGGAGGAGGCGCTCCTTTCGTGCTCCCGCGCAGGCGGGAGCCCAGGATCGCGGGCGGTACCGCCGTGGTTCTGTTTGGCCCTGGATCCTCGCCTTCGCGGGGATACGGGGTGTTTTGGGGGAGGGTTGCCCGGAGTTGCGGGCGTACCCCGCGGAGGCCGGGGTCCAGTTGGGGTGTCGGCCTTGAGGAGCGTTGCTCTTGTGCGCCGTGGCGGCTCAGGACGGGCGTAGAGACCCTCGCTGTCGTTCCCCAACTGGGCCCCGGCCTTCGCCGGGGTACGAAGTGGGGGAGGGGCTCTCCCCTCCCCCGCCGGCTTACATTACCGAGAGCAGCGACTGGATCTCGACAAAGGCGAAGGCGACCGAGCTGTCGGCGACGCCATAGGGGATGAAGAGCTTGTCGCCGTGGCGCAGCGCGCCGCAGGAATAGACGACGTTGGGGACATAGCCCTCGCGGTCCTCGTTGGCGGCAGCGAGGATCGGCTCGCGGGTGCGGCCGATCACCTTCGAAGGATCGTGCTTGTCGAGCAGCACCGCGCCGATCGCATATTTGCGCATCGCGCCGACGCCGTGGGTGAGCACCAGCCAACCCTCGTCCAGCTCGATGGGCGGGCCGCAGTTGCCGATCTGCACCAGCTCCCACGGATATTCGGGCGTGAGCAGCAGCTGCCCCTCGTCCCAATGGGTGAGGGTATCGGATTCGATCAGGAACAGGTTCTCGCCGTCCTGACGCCCGATCATCATGTACTTGCCGTTCACCTTGCGCGGGAACAGGCCCATGCCCTTGTTGCGCGCGGCGCTGCCGGTCATCGGCACGAGGTCGAACGCGCGGAAGTCGCGGGTGCGCAGCAGCTCCGACTGGATTTGCGAGCCGTTATAGGCGGTGTAGGTGCCCAGCCACTCCTGCTGCCCGTCGTCATGGGTGAAGTGGACGAGGCGCATGTCCTCCAGCCCCTTGGACTGGGCCTGGGTGATCGGGAAGATCACCGTACCCGACAGCGTCGAGTCGCGATGACGATAGACGGTGACCGCACCAGAGGGCGCCGTTTCCTCGTCGCCGATCGCGTCGGTTGCGGTCGCGAACGGCGGTTCGGGCGCGAGGCGCATCTCGTTCTGGTCGGTGATGATGCCTTCGCGGAAGGCGACCGAGGAGATGTGGCCCTCGCCCACCGCGCGCATCGACATCAGGATGCGCAGGCTTCCCGGCTGCATGCCGGTCTGGTCAAAGTGCGGCACGGCGCTGGGGTTCATCAGCGCGGCGGCGGCGTAGCTGTATTCGTGGCAGAAATAGGCGCCGATCAGCTGGCGCTTCTCGTCGTCGATCTGGCTGCCGTCGAGCCCCAGCTGCGCCTCGATCTCGTCATAGCGGGTCATGAACACGCGCCGCGTCTGCCAGTGGCGGGCCTCGAAGTCCTTCAGCACCACCTCGAGCTGGTGGCGCGTCTCTTCCGGGGACATCGCCAGCACGGCGTTGACCATCCGCTCGGTGCGGCTGGGCGTGGTGCCGTTCGACTGCCAGGCGATATGGAAGGGCCGAACCACCACCCGCGAGGGATCGGCGTGCAGCCGCAGCGGGTGCGTGACCAGATTCAGCATGCGAAACCTCTGGGAAGCCTTCGAATTGCGCGCGTTCGCCCGTTCAGGCGACGGCGCGGCCCTCTGCCACGACCGGGGGGCGCATTGAAAGACGGGAAATCGCACAGGAGGCGAGTTGCAGGGCGAGGATCGATTCCGCGCCCTGGTTCTGGTTCAGCCCATGCGGCATCAGCCCGTCGAAGCAGCCGCCATCCGCGCCGGAGGCGAGCGGCAGATCGAGGTCGTTGACCCCGAGGTACCAGCGATAGGCCTTCATCGCCTCGGCCGCCCAGCGCTCGTCGCCGGTGACTTCGTGCGCGGCGATGCAGGCGTCGATGGTCGCCTGCGCCTCCAGCGGCTGCTGATCGAAGGGCAGCGGGTCCGCATAGGGGCGGTGGAAGCTCTCGGTACCGACTGCGCGGAAGCGCCCCTCGGGCGAGGTCTGGCGGGCGACGATCCAGTCGAGCGTCTCCAAGCCTACCTGGAGGAGGTCCGGACGTTCCAGCGTCTGGCCGGCGCGGATCATCGCTTCCGGCAGGCGGGCGTTGTCATAGGCCAGCACGATCTCGAACCACTGCCACTCGGGGCGGCGCGCCTCGTGCAGCAGCTCTACCAGTTCGCCGCCGAAGCGGGTGAGGATGTCGCGGGCGAGGGGGTGGCCCGGATAGACGTCGAGCATCGCGGCGGCGCCGAGCATCGCAAAGGCGCGCGCCCGCGGGCTGCCGAGTTCCAGTGCGATGCCGGCGGTCGCGTCGAAGAGGGCAATCGCCCAGTCGCGATGCTTGCGCGCCCGCGCCTCGCGCGCGGTGACGCCCAGCGCCCAGAGCGCGCGGCCGTTCGAATCCTCCGAACCCTCGTCCTCGCACCAGCTGCGGTCGAAGTTCATGAAGTTGCGGAAGCGCCGCGTGTCCGGGTTCCAGGCGTGCTGGAGGAAGGCTGCGTAGACGCTGGTCCACTTGTCGCGGGTCGACTCGTCGAGGTCGTCGATGCGGTGCATCAGGATCAGCGCGCGGGCGTTGTCGTCGATGCAATAGCCGTGGCGCCGATCCGGGATCGAGAAGATCGAATGCTGGAGCATGCCGGTGGCATCGCTCATCCGCTCGACCGCGGCGATGGTGGGCTTGAGCGGGGCGAGCTCGTTGGTGCGCGGGATGCGGTGGGGGAGGGCCGCGACGGCATCGGCGACCTCCGCCATCGCGCGCTCCGCCAGGCGCGGCCACAGCATGGAGCGGCCATGCGCATAGGCGCGCTCGGCAAGCGAATGGCGGGCGGTGGCGTCGCCGAGCAGGCGGTTGATCTCGCGCGCAAAGGCGCCGCTGTCGCCGAATGGCACCAGCACCCCGTGATCGTCGGCGAGGATCTCGCTGGCATGCACATAGGGCGTGGAGATCACGACCTTGCCCATGCCCACGGCATAGGAAAGCGTGCCCGAGGTGATCTGGGCGGGGTTGCTGTAGGGGGTGACGTAGAGGTCGGCCGCCTGGAGATAGTCGAGCAGTTCCTCATGCTCGACGAATGCGTCGACGAAGACGACGTTGTCGGCGACGCCGCGGTCGGCGGCAAGCGCCTTCAGCCGATCGCGATAGGCCTCTCCCTCATGCTCGACGAGGTGCGGGTGGGTGGCGCCGAGCACCACGTAGAGCGCGCGCGGGTGCGCGCCGACCACCGCGGGCATGGCCTCGATCATCGTCTCGATGCCCTTGTTGGGCGCGAGCAGGCCGAAGGTCAGGATCACGTCGCGATCGGCCCAGCCGAACCGGCCCTTCATGGCGGCGGGCTCGACATAGGCGCGGTCGGGTACGCCGTGCGGGATCATCACGAGCTTGCGCGGATCGACGCCGTGGACGCGGGTCAGGATCTCACGCCCCTTGTCGGCCATGACGATCACGCGTGCGGCACGGCGGAGCAGGGCGTCCATGACCCGGCGCTCGTCGGCGCTGGGCTTCTCCAGGATGGTGTGGAGGGTGACGATGACGGGAACGGTGACCCGGTCGAGCAGCGCCAGCAGATAGTCGCCCGCCGCACCGCCGTAGATGCCATATTCGTGCTGGACCCACAGCGCCTTGGCGCCGCTCTCAGCGATCCGGCGCGCAGCCTCGCTATAGGCGGCGCGATCGTTCTGCGGGATGCTGTGGGTGACCGCGGGCGGATAGGCGTGCAGCCCCGGCCGGTCGTCCATCGCATAGACGTCGACCTTGAGGTCCGGGAAGCGCTGCTTGAGCGCGTTGTAGGTGTCGGTGGTGAAGGTCGCCAGGCCGCACTTGCGCGGCAGGAAGTTGCCGATCAGGGCGATGTGATCCATGCCACCCGGTGCGGCGATACTCGGCGCCATCCACGTTCCTCACGCTGGAATGGCCGGCGAAACACTCGCCGGCTACAACAGGCAAATGCGTGAGGGGGAAGTTAGTTTCACCGATGGTGCGGTGCAATATCGGAAAACCGACGCAGCAAGCCAGATCGCGCTTCTTTCCTGCTGCGCCGCGTCAGGAAGGTCAGCCGCGCCCGCGATAGCCCGGAACGTCCTGCGACGGAATCCAGACGCCCGCGGGCGGCTCGCCCGACTGCCAGAACACGTCAATCGGAATACCGCCGCGCGGGTACCAATAGCCGCCGATGCGCAGCCACAAGGGCTTCATCTCGGCAAACAGCCGCTCGCCGATGCCGACCGTGCAATCCTCGTGAAAGGCGGCGTGGTTGCGGAACGAGCCGAGGAACAGCTTCAGCGACTTGGACTCGACGATCGTGGCGTCGGGCACATAGTCGAGGACCAGGTGCGCGAAATCCGGCTGGCCGGTGACCGGGCACAGCGAGGTGAATTCGGGCACGGTGAAGCGCACGCAATAGCGCGAGCCCTCTCGCGGGTTGGGGACATAATCGAGTTCGGCCTGTTCCGGCGATGCGGGAAGCCCGCTGCTCTGGCCCAGATGCTTTGGTGTCATGCGCGCGCATGTAGGATGCCGACCCCGGAAAGGGAACGGGCGATCCGCGGTTCCGATGCCTCGACGGGGGCGGCGGCGATGCGTAGAGCACGAGGGGACGCAGCGAAGGAGACGGCATGGACGCGCTGGTGACGACAGACGAACTGGCGACGCAGCTGGGGAGCCCCGGGCTTCACCTGCTGGACGCGACCTGGTTCGGATCGCTGGGCGCCGAGGGGCGCGATGCGGCAGCGGAGTTCGCGGCCGGCCATATTCCGGGTGCCGCCTTTCTCGACCTCGGTCATCTCTCCCAGGCGGCGGCCGAGGGCGCGACCGCCGGCGTCGCCCGGCTGCTGGGTGCGCTGGGGATCGATGATGGCGCGACGATCGTTCTCTACGACGACTCGCCCTATCATAGCGCGGCGCGCGCCTGGTGGCTGCTCAAGCGCTATGGCGTGGCGGCGAGCCTGCTCGACGGCGGGATCGCCAAGTGGCGGACGGAAGGGCGGCCGCTCCAGACCGGTCATGGCGCAGCTCATACGGTGACGCGTCACCTGAGCTTCGATCCCAGCCGGATGCGGACCAAGGCGGATGTGCGCGCGAACCTGGACAGCGGGGCCGAGCAGCTGCTCGATGCGCGTTCGGCGGCCCGCTTCAGCGGCGCCGAACTCGACCCGCGCGGGCTGCCGACCGGGCACATCCCGGGCTCCTTCAACCTGCCCTATGGCAAGCTGTTCGCTACCGACGGGACGTGGAAGCGGGGCGAGGCGCTGCGCGCGGCGTTCGAGGACTCGGGCGTCGATCTCGACCGGCCGATCGTCACCACCTGCGGTTCGGGGGTGACGGCGGCGGTGCTGGCGTTCGGGCTCCATCTGCTCGGCCGTGATGCGGCGCTCTACGACGGCAGCTGGACGGACTGGGCGTCGGACCCGACCACGCCCAAGGCGACGGTGACGCTGTGAGCGAAGCGGGCGAGGGCCGAGACGGGGACCGGGGCGCGGGCACGCGCGTCGTCGGCGCGGGGCGCCGGCCGGAATGGACGCAGCGCATCGTCAACCCGCCGGTGTGGCGGGCGTCGACCATCCTCTACGACACGGTCGAGGAACTGCGCGCGACTGCGGGCCGGGATACCCACCACAAGCTGTTCTACGGCAGGCGTGGCACGCCGACGCAATGGTCGCTCGCCGACGCGCTGACCCAGCTGGAGCCGGGTGCCGAGGCGACGTTGCTCTATCCCTCGGGCGTGGCGGCGATCTCGACCGCCTTGCTGGCGGTGCTGTCGCCGGGCGACGAGCTGCTGCTGGTCGACAGCGCCTATGACCCGACCCGCCACCTGGCCGACGGGCTGCTCAAGCGCTTCGGCATCACCACGCGCTATTACGACCCGCTGATAGGCGCAGGCATCGCCGAGCTGATCGGGCCGAACACGCGCGCAATCTTCATGGAGAGCCCGGGGAGCCTGACCTTCGAGGTGCAGGACGTGCCGGCGATCGTCGCCGCCGCCAAGGCGCGCGGGATCACCACCCTGCTCGACAACACCTGGGCGACGCCGCTGCTGTTCCCGGCGATCGAACTGGGCGTCGACTATACGATCATGGCGTGCACCAAGTACGTCGTCGGCCATTCGGACGCGATGCTGGGATCGGTGACCGCGGCGCCCGGGAAGTTCGCGGCGCTGCGCAACGCCAGCTACCAGCTGGGCCAGCATGTCTCGCCCGACGATGCCTATCTGGGCTCGCGGGGGCTTCGCACCATGGCGGTGCGGCTCGATCGGCATGGCGAGAGTGCGCTGGCGATCGCGCGCTGGCTGTGCGAGCAGCCGGGGGTCGCCCGCGTGCTGCACCCGGCCCTGCCGGGAACGCCGGGCCACGACATTTTCGCGCGGGACTTCCGCGGGTCTTCGGGTCTCTTCTCCTTCGTGCTCGACGGCGGGGACGAGGCGGCGCGGGCAGCGCTGATCGACGGGCTGGAGCTGTTCGCGATCGGCTATAGCTGGGGCGGGTTCGAGAGCCTGGCGGTGCCGATCGACCCCGAGCGTTATCGCAGCGCCACCCCCTGGCAAGCAGAGGGGCCGATGGTGCGGCTGCAGATCGGGCTCGAGGACGTGGACGACCTGATCGCCGACCTCGACGCCGGGCTCGCCCGCTTCCGGGCGGCGCGGGGGTGACGGCGTGGTGAGCCGGCTCGCCGAATTCGGCATCACCATTCCGGGCACGCCGGCGCTCATCGAGGCGCTGATCGCGGCGGTGCTGGTGTTGCTGGCGCTGACGCTCGGATGGGTCGCGGGCCGGCGGCTCGGGCCGGGGATTGCCGGCTTCTGGCGCAACCACTTCGACGGGCAGGGCGAGGGGATCGCCCCCCGCCTGTGCCAGATCGCGCGCCATGCGGTCGCGGCCGCGCTGCTGGCGATCGTCGCCGGCAGCTATGGCTGGCACCCGCTGTCGGCGTTCGGCATCGGGCTGGTGCTCGGCTGGACCACCGCGCGACTCGCGATCGACATCTTGCGCGGGCTGCACCTGCCGCGCTGGGCGGCGTGGACGATCGGCGCGGTGATCTTCGTGGGCGTGCTGAGCAATGCGCTGGGCGGGTTCGACAATGTGACCGGCGCGCTGGAGCGGGTCGGCTTCGACGTCGGGCGGCGGCGGCTGTCGCTGCTGTCGCTGGTGTCGGTCGCGGTGGTGGCGGTCGGCCTCTATGCGCTGGTGCGGCTCGCCAACCGGCTGGTCAGCCATTCGATCGGGCGGGCCAAGAGCCTGGACGCGACGCAGAAGCTGCTGGCGCAGAAGCTGGCGGCGATCGGCGCGGTGGTGGTCGCCTTCTTCTTCGGCATCGACCTGCTGGGGATCGACCTCACCACCTTTGCGGTGTTTTCGGGCGGGCTTGGCCTGGCGATCGGCTTTGGTCTCCAGAAGACCGTGGGCAACCTGATCGCGGGCATCATCCTGCTGATGGACCGATCGATCAAGCCGGGCGACGTGATCGTGGTGGGCGAGAGCTTCGGCTGGGTGAACAAGATCGGCGTGCGCGCGGTCTCCGTCATCACCCGCGACGGCAAGGAGCACCTGATCCCCAACGAGAACCTGATGACGCAGGAGGTGGAGAATTGGTCCTTCACCGATCGCAACGTGCGCGTGCGCATCCAGGTGAAGGTGGGGTATGAAAGCGACCTGAAGCTCGCCCAGGCGCTGATGCTGCGCGCGGCGAGCGAGAGCCCGCGGGTGTTGAAGAGCCCCAAGCCCAATGTCTGGCTGGTGAGCTATGGCGACTATGCCGCCGAGCACGATATCCTGGTGTGGATCAGCGATCCCGAAAGCGGCGTCGGCAACGTGCGTTCGGACGTGCTCAACCGGCTGTGGCTGTTGTTCAAGGAGCACGGCATCGTCATCCCGGTGCCCAGGCGCGAGATGATCCTGCGCGATCCTGCGGGTGCAGCCGCCTTCGCCGTCCAGGGTGCTGCCGATCCGGACGCGGTTCCGCCGCAGGCTCCCCCGGGCCCCGACGCCTGAGCGTGGGAAAAACGGTGCGGCCGGTGCTTGGAGGGAGACGGGCGCGTGCCTAGATTGCGGGGGTGAGCACCCCCATCACCGCGCGCATCGCCGAGGGCGTGCTGTCCATCCCCGCCGCCGACTGGGACGCCTGTGCCGGCCCGGGCAATCCGTTCCTGAGCCACGGCTTCCTGGCCGCGCTGGAGCGGTCCGGATCGGTCGGTGGGCGCAGCGGCTGGCAGCCGCTGCCGGTGGTGGTGGACGGGCCCGACGGACGCCCGGCCGCGATCGCCCCCGCCTATGCCAAGGCGCACAGCCAGGGCGAATATGTGTTCGACCATGCCTGGGCCGACGCCTGGGAGCGCGCCGGCGGCGACTATTATCCCAAGCTGCAGGTGGCGGTGCCGTTCACGCCGGTGCCGGGACCGCGGCTGCTGCTGCGCGATCCTGCCCAGGCGCCGGCGCTGATCGCCGCTCTGGAAAGGCTCACCCGCCAGAACGGCCTGTCTTCTGCGCATGCGACCTTCGTCGATCCCGAGGAACTGCCGCGTTGGGAGGCGGCGGGCTGGCTGATGCGGGCGGGGACGCAGTTCCATTGGGAGAACCAAGGCTATGCCGGGTTCGACGACTTCCTGGGGGCGCTCGCCAGCCGCAAGCGCAAGGCGATCCGCAAGGAGCGCGCCGCCGCGGTCGAGGGGCTGACGATCCGCCACCTCGCCGGTGCCGAGATCACCGAGGCGCATTGGGATGCGTTCTGGGCGTTCTACCAGGACACCGGCAGCCGCAAATGGGGGCAGCCGTACCTGACGCGGTCGTTCTTCCCGCTGCTGTCGGAGGCGCTAGGCGAGCGGGTGCTGCTGATCCTGGCCTATCGCGGCGACCGGCCGATCGCCGGGGCGCTCAACCTGGTGGGAGCGGATGCGCTCTACGGGCGCTATTGGGGCGCGGTGGAGGAGGTGCCGTTCCTGCACTTCGAGCTGTGCTATTACCAGGCGATCGAGGCGGCGATCGCGCGCTGGCTCCAGCGCGTCGAGGCGGGCGCGCAGGGCGAGCACAAGCTGGCGCGCGGCTATGCGCCGGTCACGACCTGGTCGGCGCATTACCTGCCGGACCCGAACTTCCGCCGCGCCGTCGCCGAGTATCTCGAGCGCGAGCGCGAGGCGGTGGCGCATGAGCAGGAGTATCTGGGCGAGCTGACGCCGTTCCGGCGGGGGTAACGGCGGCTGAGGCGCCGGTCCGGCGTCGCGCGCCCTTATTGCCGCCATCCCGACTGGGCCCCGGCCTTCGCCGGGGTACAGTCGCCCGTGGCTCAGGACTCGCGGGTGGGGCGGTCGATGCGGCGGCCGGCGGGGCCATAGAGGTCGGTCGGCATCAGCGTCGCGGCGCGCTTGCGGTGATCGATGCGGAACACTGCGCTGGTGCCGTTGCGCCAGAGCGGGATCAGGCCCTGTTCCAGCCGCCGGTCATATTCGGGCGGGCGGATCATCCAGACATAGTCGAACTTGTCGCGCGGGAAGCGGTGGAGGGCACCGGCGACCGGCCGCCACCATTCGCGCGGGCACTGGACGTCCGTCACGATCTGCGAGGGATCGTGCGAGAAGCCGCGCGCCGGGTAGCGGGTGGTGAGCAGCTGCGCGCCGACCATCGACCATTGGTCGTTGGCGTAGGCGAGGCGGCGTTCGAGGGCGATGCCGGGCAGGTGCTGCAGCCGCGTCATCGTCCACTCGTTGTGGCACGTCTCCCCGATGAAGGTGATGAGGCGGGCGCCGACCGGCACGTGCGGCAGCCCGGCGAGCTCCTGGTCATAGTCGCGGTCGTAGAGCCAGTAGCTGGCCGTCGTCGCGCCGATGCGGCCGACGAAGATGGCAAGGCCGATCGCCGCGACGGTCGCGGCATGGCGGATCGACATGCCGGGCTTGGGCCGGAGCGCGATCAGCGCGATGCCGAACAGATAGGGCACCAGCCGCATGTCGGCATAGGCGGAGCCGAACACGATGCGCGGCAGCAGGAGGTAGACCGCGAGCAGGAACAGCGCCGACAGGCCCAGGTTGCGCGAATACTGGATGTTGGGGTCGCGCACGCCCTTGAACAGCACCAGGTAGAGCACCGCGAGCGAGGCGATGTCGTAGAGCTGCCAGCGGTCGCGCAGCACCATGGTGACCCACTGCATCTTGAGCCGCCAGTTGAACCAGTCGGCGGTCTGGCCGCTGACATGGCCCGAGCGCCACAGCAGCATGAGGAGCGCAGGGGGCGCGAGTACCAGGCAGTGCAGCCCGGCGTGGAAGAGGGCGGCGAACCAGTTGCGGCGGCGGTCGTGCTCGCGGATCAGCTCGGCCGAGGCGGCAAGCACGCCCAGCGTCCCCCAGCCGAAGGTGTGGGTGAGCCAGATCAGCGCCGCCAGCGGCACAAAGATCACCCCGCGCAGCTTGAGCTTACCCAGCCGCCCCAGCCGCAGCCACAGCGCAAAGGCGTTGAGGGCCAGCGCCATCGACAGCGCGAAGTTCACGAAGCCAAAGTGGAAGGGGTAGCTGTAGACCAGCGGCAGCGCGAACAGCGCCGTCGCCGGAATGCGACCGTGCACTTCGCGCGCGATCCACAACAGGCCGACCGCGGTCAGCACGGGGATCGCCATCACGATCAGCTTGACCGCGAGTTCCAGGCCCAGGATCGGCTGGAGGGGCACGATCAGGAGATCGACCCCCAGATTGCCCATCAGGCTCCAGTGGAAGTTGTACCAGTCGGTGAGCCAGGGCGCGGCGCCGGTGCCGATGGTCTGCTGCACGCGGTAGCGGCCCATGTGGCCGGGCAGGTCGACGAGCGGGGGGATCTCCGGCCACATCAGCGGCACGGCGGCCAGCACCGCCATCGCGAACACGAACCATCGCGTCTGCCACCAGTGTGGCGTTGCCCCATTCCCCTGCATGGGCTCGCTTTTACCGGGCATCTGCCCGGCGGCAAGCGAATGCGCGTCGGCGTGCCGCCCGGCGCGCGGCGAGGAGGGGGGCAGAAGCTGCGACATGGGGAGGAAAGGAGCGGGGCCGGCGCGGCTGCACCGGCCCCACGAAGCCTTTAGCGGTCGCGGCGGCCGAGCAGGCGCAGGCGCAGCGCGTTCAGCTTGATGAAGCCGGCGGCGTCGCGCTGGTCATAGGCGCCCTGGTCGTCCTCGAAGGTGACGACCTTTTCCGAATAGAGCGAATAGGGCGACTTGCGGCCGATGACGTGGACGCCGCCCTTGTAGAGCTTCAGCCGGACGGTGCCGGTGACCTTGGTCTGGCTGTGGTCGATCGCGGCCTGGAGCATCTCGCGCTCCGGCGAGAACCAGAAGCCGTTGTAGAGCAGCTCCGCATAACGCGGCATCAGCTCGTCCTTGAGGTGGGCGGCGCCGCGGTCGAGCGTGACCTGCTCGATCGCGCGGTGCGCGGCGTGCAGGATGGTACCGCCCGGGGTCTCGTACATGCCGCGGCTCTTCATGCCGACGAAGCGGTTCTCGACCAGGTCGAGACGGCCGATGCCGTGGGTGCGGCCGAGGTCGTTGAGCTTGGCGAGCAGGGTCGCGGGCGAAAGGCCCTCGCCGTTGATCGCCACCGCGTCGCCGCCCTCGAAATCGATGGTGATGATCTCGGGCTGGTCGGGCGCGTCCTCAGGGTTGACGGTGCGCGAGAAGACATAGTCCGGCACCTCTTCCCACGGATCCTCGAGCACCTTGCCCTCGGACGAGGTGTGGAGGAGGTTCGCATCGGTGGAGAAGGGGCTCTCGCCGCGCTTGTCCTTGGGGACCGGGATCTGGTTCTTCTCGGCGAAGTCGATCAGCGCGGTGCGGCTGGTGAGGTCCCATTCGCGCCAGGGTGCGATCACCTTGATGTCGGGCTGGAGCGCGTAATAGCCGAGCTCGAAGCGGACCTGGTCGTTGCCCTTGCCGGTCGCGCCGTGGCTGACGGCGTCGGCGCCGACCATCTTGGCGATCTCGATCTGGCGCTTGGCGATCAGCGGGCGCGCGATCGAAGTGCCGAGCAGGTACAGCCCCTCGTAGAGCGCGTTGGCGCGCATCATCGGGAAGACATAGTCCTTCACGAACTCTTCGCGCAGGTCGTCGATGAAGATGTGCTCGGGCTTCACGCCCATCAGCTCGGCCTTCTTGCGGGCGGGCTCGAGCTCCTCGCCCTGGCCGAGGTCGGCGGTGAAGGTCACCACCTCGCACTGATATTCGGTCTGCAGCCATTTCAGGATCACGCTCGTGTCGAGGCCGCCCGAATAGGCGAGCACCACGCGATTGATCTTGTCGGCCATCAGCTTGTTCTCCGAAATGCCCACACCGGGGCCCGCGTGCCGGTGGCAGGGCGGGCCGGCGCTTCTCACGCGGGCAGGTTGCGCGCGCGCTCTATGCCTCGCGCGGCGCTTCCGCAAGCGGTTGGCCGACGGATCGCACCAGCCGCGGGAGCGCGAGGCCGAGGCCGGCGGCGCGGTAGAGGTAGCTCGCGAGCAGCGCGACCCACATGCCGACCGCGCCCCACGGCCTCAGCAGCAGATCGGTGGCGAGGTAGAGCAGGGTGGCGGCGACGGCGGCGTTGCGCAGGCTCTTGCCGGCGGTGGCGCCGATGAACACGCCGTCGAGCAGCCAGGCGGGGGCGCCGACCAAGGGCACCAGCGCGGCGAAGGGCAGGAGCGCGATCGCGTGGGCGCGGACGTCCGGATTGTCGGTGACGGCGGCGATCAGCGGCACGCCGGCGACCTGGATCAGGAGCGCGAAGGCGGCGCCGGCGATGAGCGTGAACTCGCCCGTGAGGCGGGTGGCGCGCAGAAGCTCGCTGCGCGCGCCGCGGCCGATCGCCTCGCCGATCCGCGACTCGGCGGTGAAGGCGAAGCCGTCGAGCACGAAGGCGCAGACGGAGACGAACTGCATCAGCACGTGGTTGGCGGCGAGCGGGACTGCGCCCAGCCGCGCCCCCGCATTGGCGAACCAGCCGAACAGCACCAGCAGGGCGACGGTGCGGACCATGATGTCGGCGTTGACCGCGAACAGCCGGCGCAGCTTGTCGCGATCGAACAGCCGCGCGCGCAGGCCTGTGAGGGCGCCGGGGCCGAGGATGCGCAGCGCCAGGAAGATGCCCAGCAGCAGCGCGCTCCATTCGGCGCAGGCGGTGCCGAGGCCGACGCCCCGTGCGCCGAGACCCAGCCCCCAGACGAACCAGATGTCGAGCACGGCATTGACGAGGTTCATCGCGATCTGGAGCAGCAGCGCCGCGCGCGTGCGGCCGAGCCCGAGCAGCCAGCCGTTGAGCGCGAACACGCCCAGGCTGGCGGGCGCCCCCACGAAGCGGCCGCTGACATAGCCGCTCGCCGCCGCGTCGAGCGCGCCGCCGCCTGCCAGCAGCGCGAAGGCGAGCGGGACCAGCAGCAGCTGGAGCGCGAACAGCACGACGCCGAGCCCGAAGCCCAGGGCCAGGCCGCGCAGCAGCATGGCGCGGACCTCCTCCGTATCGCCGGCACCCTGGGCCTGGGCGGTCATGCCCGTCATGCCCATCCGCAGGAAGCCGAAGCTCCAGAACAGGAAGTTGATGACGGTGGTGCCGAGCGCCACGCCTGCGAGGGCGGCGGCGTCCCCGGTGCGGCCAATGACGACCGTGTCGACCATGCCGACCAACGGCACGGTGGTCTGGCCGAGCATGATCGGCCACGCCTGCTGGAAGATCGAGGCGCGGGTGAGCGGGGTGGGCGTGGTCATGGGGCTGCCGTGCTACGCTCGGGCGGTTGGGTGCAAGCGATGTGGAGGCACAGGCCGACGTTCTGCTCCTCTCCGTTTGTCTCGAGTAGGGATCGAGCTTGCCGAGAGCCCGTATCGAGAGAGGTGCGGCAACCGCTTTCTCGATACGCCGTCTCGACAAGCTCGACGGCTACTCGAAACAAGCGGGAAGGCTTGGGGGGGGCTTCGATACGGGGCTTCGACGAGCTCAGCCCCTACTCAGCACGAACGGGTGTGGGGATTGGCATCATTGCCTGGATCAGGCCTCCGCCACCTCGTGCAGGCGCCGTTCCTCTTCCAGCATATAGTCGCGGGTGAGTGGGAGGGCATCGCGGGAGCGGGCGAACTGGAGCTGGTAGTTGACCATGCCGCCATAGTCGAAGCTGACCTGCGAGCCGGCGAGATAGAAGGTCCACATGCGGAAGAAGCGCTCGTCGTAGAGGTCGACGATCGCCTGCCGGGCGGCGACGGCGCGGTCGTACCAGTGGGCGAGGGTGAAGCCATAGTGGCGGCGCAGCACCTCCACGTCGGTGAGGAACATCTTGTTCCCCTCATGCGCGCGGACGATCTCCGACAAGGCCGGGATGTAGCCGCCGGGGAAGATGTACTTGGCGGTGAAATGGTCGGTCACCCCCGGCCCGCCGGCGCGGCCGATGGTGTGGAGGAGCATCACGCCGTCGGGGGTGAGCAGCTCCCGGCACTTGGCGAAGAAGGTGCGGTACTGGGGCGGGCCGACATGCTCGAACATGCCGACCGAGACGATGCGATCGAACCGGCCCTGGACCGCGCGATAGTCGATCAGCTCGAAGCGGACCTTGTCGGCGACGCCCGCTTCCTCGGCGCGGCGGCGGGCGACCTTGAGCTGTTCCTCCGACAAAGTGATGCCCAGCACCTCCGCGCCGGTCTTGCGGTGGAGGTAGAGCGCCATGCCGCCCCAGCCGCAGCCGATGTCGAGCACGCGCATGCCCGGGCGCAGCGCGAGCTTGGCGGCGATGTGCGCCTTTTTGTCGACCTGCGCCTGTTCCAGGCTGATCGCGGGATCGGTGAAATAGGCGCAGCTGTACTGGCGGTCTACGTCGAGGAAGAGGTCGTAGAGCCGGTCGGACAGGTCGTAGTGATGGGCGACGTTGCGCTTCGACTGGCGCGCCTGGTTGTAGCGATCGAGCCGGTGGAGCACGGCGTTGGCGACGAGGCGCATGCCGCGCGCCTTGAGCTTGCTTTCGCCCGCTTCCCAGAGGTTGTTCTTCTTGAACAGGACCAGCAGGTCGCGGATGTCGCCCTGCTCGATCACCAGCCGCCCGTCCATGAAGGCTTCCGCCGCCCCGAGGCTCGGGTCCCGCACGATCAAGGCGAGCACCTTGCGATCGGTGAAGCGGATCGTGACGTCGGGGTAACCGGGGTCCGGCGTGCCGAAGCGGCCGGTACTCCCGTTGGCATGGTGGACGGTCAGCTGGCCCTTTTGAACGGCCCGCGCGAAGAACATGTCGATCAGTGCCATGGCGGCGAGGCTAATCGTTTCGGGGGCGGAAAGCTACCGCTCGGTCCGATTATACCTCCCGCTCAGTCGGCGAAGAGCAGTACGGGCGTTTCCAAGAGCTTCTTGAGTGCCTGGACGAAGCTCGCCGCATCCCAGCCATCGACCACGCGGTGGTCGCACGAGATCGACACGTTCATGAGCTTGGCGCGCCGGATGATGTCGCCGCCGCGGCCGTCATTCACGAACACGGGGCGCTCGACGATGCGGTTGGGCCCGACGATCGCGACCTCCGGCCGGTTGATGACCGGGGTGGTGGCGATGCCGCCCAGCGGCCCCAATGAGGTGACGGTGATGGTGCCGCCCGACAGCTCCTCCGATCGCGCCTTGCCGGTGCGGGCGGCCTCGGCCAGGCGCGTGATCTCGGCCGCGAGCTGCCAGACGTTCTTGTCCTGCGCATCGCGGAGGACGGGTACCATCAGGCCGGCATCGGTCTGCGTTGCCATGCCCATGTGCACGCGGCCGTGGCGGGTGACCACGCCGGCCTCGTCGTCATAGCGGGCGTTGAGCATCGGGAAGTCGGGAAGGGTGCGGCAGAGCGCGGCGATGAACAGCGGCAGCAGGGTGAGCTTGGGCCGGTCGCCGCGGTTGGCGTTCAAGTCGGCGCGCATGGCTTCGAGCGCGGTGACCTCGACTTCCTCGACATAGGTGAAGTGCGGGATGTGGCGCTTGGACGCGGCCATGTTGTCGGCGATGCGGCGGCGCATGCCGATGACCTTCACCGGCTGGTCGTCGCGCGCACGGCTGGCGTGGGGGGCGTGATAGCCCTGGGACTGGCCGTAGCGGAGGTGGGCGTCGAGATCCGAGTGGCGGACGCGGTCGGTTTCGGTGCGGACCTGGGACAGGTCGATGCCGAGGTCGCGGGCGCGGGCGCGGACTGCGGGCGAGGCGAGGATGGGGTGCTTGTGCCCTTGCCCCTCTTCGTACCCCGGCGAAGGCCGGGGCCCAGCATCGTTGGTCGTAGTGGCGGGTGCTGCGCTTTCCTCGCGGGCGTCTCCCGACTGGGCCCCGGCCTTCGCCGGGGTACGGGTGGGGAGCGTGGACGCGGCGCCGTCCGCCTCGGGCGGAGTGAGACAGGCCGGTGTGGCGTCCGTCGCGACTTCCACGCCGGGGTTTTCCGCGACGACGGTGTCGCTCTCGGTCTCCGCCTCGGTTTCGATCACCACCAGCGTCGAGCCGATCGGGATCGAGTCGCCGGGTTCGCCCGCGAGTTCGATCACGATGCCGGCGACGGGGCTTTCCATTTCGACCGTCGCCTTGTCGGTCATCATGTCGGCGATGCGCGCGTCTTCCTCGACGCGGTCGCCGATGGCCACGTGCCAGGCGACGATCTCCGCCTCGGATATGCCTTCGCCGATGTCGGGTAGGCGGAAGCTGAAGCGTGCCATCAGGTCCTCATCACTTTCTTGAGCGCTTCGCCGATGCGGACGGGGCCGGGGAAATAGGCCCATTCCAGGCTGTGCGGGTACGGCGTGTCGAAGCCGGTGACGCGTTCGATCGGCGCCTCCAGGTGGTAGAAACAGCGTTCCTGCACCAGCGCCGACAGCTCGGCGCCGAAGCCGGAGGTGCGGGTCGCCTCGTGCACGATCATGCAGCGGCCGGTCTTCTTCACCGACGCCTCGATCGCCTCGATATCGAGGGGGACGAGCGTGCGCAGGTCCAGGATCTCGGCATCGATGCCGGCTTCCTCGACCACGGCCTGGCAGACATGGACCATGGTGCCATAGGCGAGGATGGTGAGCGCCTCGCCCGGGCGGACCACCGCCGCCTTGCCGAGCGGCACGCGGTAATAGCCCGTGGGCACGACGGCGGCGGGATGCCCCGCCCAGCTTTTCGCCGGCCGGTCCCAATGGCCGTCGAATGGGCCGTTGTAGATGCGCTTGGGCTCGAAGAAGAGGACGGGATCGTTGTCCTCGATCGCGGCGATCAGCAGCCCCTTGGCATCATAGGGCGTCGACGGGATCACCGTCTTGATGCCCGACACGTGGGTGAAGATGCCCTCGGGGCTCTGGCTGTGCGTCTGGCCGCCGAAGATGCCGCCGCCGAACGGCGAGCGCACCGTCATGGGCGCAATGAACTCGCCGGCCGAGCGGTAGCGCAGGCGCGCCGCTTCCGACACGAGCTGGTCGAGGGCGGGATAGATGTAATCAGCGAACTGGATCTCCGGGACGGGCCTGAGGCCATAAGCGCCCATGCCGATCGCGACGCCGACGATGCCGGTTTCGGTGATCGGCGTGTCGAAGACGCGGGTCTTGCCGTATTTCTTCTGGAGACCGGCGGTCGCGCGGAACACGCCGCCGAAATAGCCGACGTCCTCACCCATCACGATCACGTCCGGATCGCGCGCCATCATGACGTCGAGCGCGGAGTTAATCGCCTGGATCATGTTCATGGGCGCGGTTTCGCCCGGAGCGGAGGTGTCCGCCATCACTGCTTCCTCGCTCACTTGCGCGCCCACGGCCGGCCGGAGGCGGCCTCCTCGGCGACCATCTGCGCCTGCTGCTCGCGCAGGTGCCAGGGCATCTCCTCGAACACGCCGTCGAACAGGCTGTCGAGCGGCTGGTGCAGGCCGTGGCCGAGCACGCCGTTCTTCTCGGCCTCCTTCTGCGCGGCGCGGACTTCCTCCGCGACCTCGCGGTCCATGTCGGCGTGGCGTTCGTCATCCCATTCGCCGATCGCGACGAGGTGCGCCTTCAGGCGGGCGATCGGGTCTCCCAAGGGCCAGGCGGTCGCTTCCTCGGCGGAGCGGTACTGCGAGGGATCGTCGGAGGTGGAGTGCCCCTCGGCGCGATAGGTGAAATGCTCGATCAGCGTCGGCCCCTGGTTGGTGCGGGCGCGCTCGGCCGCCCATTTGGTGGCGGCGTAGACCGCGAGCGCATCGTTGCCGTCGACCCGGAGCCCGGCGATGCCATAGCCGATTGCGCGCGCGGCAAAGGTCGTCGCCTCGGCGCCCGCGAACCCCGAGAAGCTGGAGATCGCCCACTGGTTGTTGACGACGTTGAAGATGACGGGCGCGCGATAGACGGCGGCAAAGGTGCAGGCGGAGTGGAAGTCGCCCTCCGCGGTCGAGCCCTCGCCGCACCAGGCGGCGGCGATGCGGGTGTCGCCCTTGGCCGCCGACGCCATCGCCCAGCCCACTGCCTGGGGATATTGGGTGGTGAGGTTGCCCGAGATCGAGAAGAAGCCGGTGTCGCGCGCCGAATACATGATCGGCAGCTGCTTGCCGTGAAGCTTGTCGCCGCTGTTCGAGTAGATCTGGTTCATCATCTCGACCAGCGGATAGTCGCGGGTGATGATGATCCCCTGCTGGCGATAGCTGGGGAAGCACATGTCCTCATAGTCGAGCGCCAGCGTGGCGGCGACGGCGACCGCCTCCTCGCCCGTGCACTTCATGTAGAAGCTGGTCTTGCCCTGGCGCTGGGCGCGGAACATGCGCTCGTCGAACGCGCGGGTGCGGGCCATCGAGCGCAGCATGCGGCGCAGCACCTCGGGCGCGAGCCGCGGGTTCCAGGCACCCACCGCCTGATTGTCCTCGTCCAGCACGCGCACCAGCGTGTAGGCGAGCTCGTGGAACTCGGCCGCAGGCGCGCTGGTGTCGGGGCGGCGGGCCGCGTCGGCGGGGGGGATGGCAACCTCCGCGAAATCGACGGGATCGCCGGGGCGGAAGCGGGGCTCCGGCACGTGCAGCGCCAGGGGCGGCAGATTGGGTCGCAGCGACTCTTCGCTCACTCGTCTCTCCTAGGCCTGCCGTCCGGGGCCGGAACCCCGCGCAGACTCGTTTCAAGCGAGTGTTATAAAATTTCAAAGGCCGGCGGAAGCCAGGATCGTCGCTGCGGTGCAGCGTCGCGGCGATCGGGTGGTTTCCGGCGGCAGGCGCAACCGCTTCGCTCGCGCTCGCGCTCGCGGCCGTGGCGGCCTATGGAACGGCATGGCCATGCTCTCGCCCCCCCTCCCGACGCGCGGCTTCGGCCTGGCGCTGATCCTGTTCGCCACCGCCTGCGACGGCGGGGGTACGGCGGCACCTGACAATGCGGCGACGGAGCCGGTGCCTGAAGCGGCGGCGACGGTCGCACCGGTGCCGACAGCCACCGCGCCCGTCGCCTCGCCGGAGCCGACAGCGACGGCCCTGCCGCAGAAGCCGCCGGCACTGGACATCACCGAGGCGGACGTCGAGGCGCAGCTTTCGCCTGCGTTGGAGGCGTGCCTGAACTCCGGCGATGCGGCCAAGGGCGTGTCGGTGGCGATGGGGGCGTGCGTGCGGGACGAACTGGCGGTGCAGGACGCGCGGCTGAACGCGGCCTACAAGTCGGCCATGGCAAAGCGCGGGCCGGCGGAGCAGGCGAAGCTGCGGGACGAGGAGCGGGCCTGGATCCAGCGCCGGGACGCCGAGTGCGAGGAGCAGCGGACCGGCGGGACGATCGACATGGTCGAGGTGCCCATGTGCCTGCTGCACGAGACGGTGCGGCGGCGGATCACGCTGCAGCCGATGGCGGGCTGATCGCGGTGCGCGCGCTGTCCAACCTGCTGTTCGTGCTCGCCGCCGGGATCGCGGCCCTGGCGTTCCTGGTCTCGAGCTTCGCGCGTTCGATGGCGTGCGGCTATGCACCCAACTCCACCGGGTGCCGGGCGGCCTGGCCCTGGGAGATGAACGGCGACGACCGGTGGTGGCTGTTCGAACTGCCGTTGTTGCTGGTGCTGGGGCTGGTGGCCGGCGCGGTCCTCTTGCGGCGCAAGTCGCGCTGACGCCTCAGCCTTCGGGAAAGGCGGCGCGCAGGGCGTCATATTGCTTGCGGCTGATCGACAGCATCGAGCCGTGGCGGGTGCCGGCGGGCATTTCGTAGCGGTTCCATTCGGGAACGCCGCTGTTGCCCGACACCTGGTACCACGGCCCCTGCAGCGTCGGCGCCATCGAAAGGCCGTAGCTGGTGCCGGCATATTGCTCGTAGAAGAGCAGCCAGTCCTTTTCGTCGGGCGAGCGGATCAGCGTCGGCGCCTCGCGGAAGTTCGGGCTGAGCGGGGCTCCCGGAAGCGGGTAGGGGCCGAGCAGGCTGGCGGCGCAGCTGATGCGGATCGTCTTGCCGGTGGTCCATTCGTAGGACGGGTAGCGTTCGTCCTTGATCACCGCGCAATAGCCGCCGCGGGGATCGGGCTGGAGGATGGTGTCGATGGTCGCCATGTCCCAGCTGAACAGGCGGCGGGGCCTGACCGCAAAGGTCTTGAGGTCCGGGGATTGGACGTAGAGCGTGCGCTGGCTGGCCCAATAGCGCTCCGGATCTTCGCGGTTGCCGTCCTCGTTGGGCGTGTGCCAGGTCAGCAGGAATTGGCGCGAGGGCTTGTCGAACATGAGCTTCGGCGCGCCGATCCGCTGCATGGCGTGCGGGTGGCCGGGAATGTTCTTGAGATCGGGACGGTAGGTACCGAACGGCGCCCACCGGACGAGATCGTCGGAGACCCAGAAGCGGATCAGCGGGTCCTCGTCGCTGTTGTTGCCGACCAGATAGTAGCGCCCGTCGGGGCCCTGAGCGATAGAGGCGTGGCCGTGATAATCGGCGGAGACGGGCTTGCCGCCGTTGAGGCGCGTCCAGTGGAAGCCGTCGAGGCTGACCGAGTAATAGAGGACGCCGTAGCGCTCCTTGGTCATGTGGGCGAAGAGATAGGCCTTGGCCGGATCGACATAGGGCGTGACGGGGCCGCCGGGTGCCACCTGCGCGGTCGCGGGCAGGGCTGCGGCAAGGGCGGCGAGCGCCGCGACGACACCGCGCTTCCAGAAGGTTCGCATGGCTCTCTCCCGATGATCTTTTGATCATACAAATAGGAGAGAGGCGGATTTGTCCAGCAGCCCCGGTCAGGGCAGCAGCGTCACCGACATGACGGCGCTGCGGGTGGCGCCCGGGGCGACGCGCATCATGCCGGGCTTGTCCCAGATCTCGCCGGTGAAGCCGACCGGATCGGCGATGCCGTGCCAGGGCTCTACGCAGACGAAGGCAGCGCCGGGCTTGGTCCAGATGCCGAGCATCGGCGTGTCGGGGAAGCCGATCTCCAGGGCAGGGCCTTCGCCGGCGTCGTAGCGCAGCGACTGGCTTTCGAGCTGCTGCCAGACGAGCGCATCCTCGGTGAAGAGGGCGTCGGAGAGGGGCAGCACGCGGTCCTGGAGCGGGCTCGGGCGTGGGGCGGGGGCGATCAGCCCGTCCTCGATCGACGCGAGGCTGGCGGGCTCGTGCTGGGCAAAGGTGATGCGGTGGGCGTCGCGCGGGCGGCCATAGGGGAGCGGCCAGGCGAAGGCGTGGTGGAAGCCGATGCTGGCCGGCAGGTCGCGGGTGTCGCGGTTGGTGACCGTGACGGTGGTGGTGAGCGTCGCGCCGTCGAGCGCATGGGTGACGTCGAGGGCAAAGGCGCGCGGGTAGACCGCGCGGCTCTCGGCATCGTCCTCAAGGCGGAAGCGGACGTGCGCCGCGCCCTGCTCTGCCAGCGTAAAGATGCGGCGGCGGGCGAAGCCGTGCTGGGGCAGGGCATAGTCGCGGCCGTCGAGCCGGTAGCGGTCGCCCGCCAGCCGGCCGACGATCGGAAAGAGGATCGGCGCGTGGCCCGTCCAGAAGGCGGGATCGGCGTCGGTCATCAGCTCGCGGCCCTGCGCATCGCGCAGCGACACGAGCTCGGCGCCGAGCGGGTCGATCGCCGCCGTGAGCGTGCCGTTGCCGATCTCCACCCGATCAGCCACGCAAACTGGCTCCCAGCTTGGCGGCGGCGGCGACGACCTTGTCGGCGACCCCCTTGATCTCCGCATCGGTGAAGCTTTTCTCGCCCGGCTGGAGCGTGACCTCGACCGCCAGCGACTTCATGCCCTCCTCGACCCCGGCGCCGGTGAAGACGTCGAACAGGCGGGCGTCGACGATCGTCGCCTTGTCGGCACCGCGTACGCTGCGCACCAGTGCATCGGCGCTGACGCTTGCGGGTACCAGGAAGGCGAAGTCGCGCGTCACCGCCTGCAACGCCGGCGGCGCATAGGCTGGGCGCATGAAGCCGGTGCCGCGCTTGCCCGGGAGCGCGTCCAGGAACAGCTCGACCGCGACCACTGGGCCGGACAGGTCGAACGCCTTGGCGAGCCGCGGATGGAGCGTCCCGAAGGCGGCGAGCACCGTCTTGGGCCCCAGCCGCAGCGTCGCTGACTGGCCGGGGTGATAGGCGTCCCCTGCACCATCCATGACCTGGAGGTTGGCGACCGGCGCACCGGCAGCTTCGAGGAGCGCGAGCGCTTCGGCCTTGGCATCGAACGCGTCGAAGGGCGCGGCCTTGCCGGCCTGCCAGCCGCGGCTGCGCTGCTCGCCGGCGAGGACGACGCCGAGCGTCAGGCGTTCGCCCTCGGCCAGGTAGCGGCGGCCGATCTCGAACAGGCGCACGCCGGTGGCGCCGCGCTTCAAGTTGCGGTTCGCGGCCGACAGCAGGCCCGGGAGCAGCGA
This sequence comes from Sphingomonas sp. ACRSK, assembly GCF_022346685.1. NCBI lineage: Bacteria > Pseudomonadati > Pseudomonadota > Alphaproteobacteria > Sphingomonadales > Sphingomonadaceae > Sphingomonas > Sphingomonas sp. ACRSK. The sequence continues at coordinate 37,983 of NZ_JAKRNR010000025.1, forward strand.
GGGGCGCATGACCTTCATGTCCTCGCTGATCGGGTTGGCGAGGCTCCAGGCGCCGCCGCCGAACGGCGCGGCCGCATCCTCGGCGATGAAGCTCCAGGTGATCGCCTCGTTGAGACCGCGGGCAGCGGCCGAGCGGCGCAGGCGGCGCTCCAGCTTCTGCTCGGGCGTGGCGGTCGGGCGGGCGACGCCGGCGGGGCGCGGCAGCGGCGTCGAGGGGACGTTGTCGATGCCCTCGATGCGGATCACTTCCTCGACCAGGTCGGCCGGGCCGTCGATGTCGCGGCGCCAGCTCGGCACCACCACGTTCCATTCGAGATCGACCACGAAGCCGAGGCGTTCGAGGATCTCCTGCTGCCGCTCGGGCGCGACCGCGAGGCCGCCCAGGGTTTCGGCGAGGTTCGGATTGTAGGCGACGAGGCGCGGGTCGACAGGCGGCTCGCCGGCGCGGGTGACTTCGCTGGGGGTGCCGCCGCACAGGGCGAGCACCAGGCGGGTGGCGATCGCGAGGCCTTCGTCGAGGAAGGCGGGATCGACGCCGCGCTCGAAGCGCTGGCGCGCGTCGGAGGTGAGCGCGAGCTTCTGGCCGGTGCGCGCGATCGTCTCCGGCGTGAAATAGGCGCATTCGATCAGCACGTCGGTGGTCGTTTCCGACACGCCCGAATGCTCGCCGCCCATGATGCCGCCGATGTCGTGCACGGTCGTGTCGTCGGCGATCACGGTCTCGCCACCGGCGAGGGCGTAGGTCTTGCCGTTGAGCGCCAGCACCTGCTCGCCGGCCGCAGCATGTCGAGCGACCAGCCCGCCCTGGAGCTTGGCGCGGTCGTAGACGTGCAGCGGGCGGCCGAGGCCGAGCATGACGAAGTTGGTGATGTCGACCAGCGCCGAGATCGGCTTCTGGCCGACCGCGGTCAGGCGGCGCTGCAGCCAGTCGGGCGAGGGGCCGTTGGTGACGCCGGAAACGGTCTGGGCGAAAAAGGCAGGGCAGCCCTCCGGGTCCTGGGTGGACACGTCGGGGCCGGCGCCCTGCGGCACGATCGCGGGCAGGTCGCCGAGCACCGCGTCGAGCGGACGCAGCGTGCCGAGGCCGGCGGCGGCGAGGTCACGCGCGATGCCCCGCACGCCCATGCAATCCTGGCGGTTGGGGGTGATCGCGACGTCGATGACGGGATCGTCGAGGCCGGCATAGTCGGCAAAGGTCGTGCCGACCGGCGCGTCGGCCGGCAGCTCGATGATGCCGTCGTGGTCCTCGCCGAGTTCCAGCTCGCGGGTGGAGCACATCATGCCGTTGGATTCGACGCCGCGGATCGCGGCGACGCGCAGCTCCATGCCGTTGGCGGGGACGACCGCACCGGGCATGCCGAACACGCCAACCAGGCCGGCGCGCGCGTTGGGGGCGCCGCACACCACCTGGAGCGGGCCGTCGCCGGCGTCGACCGACAGCACCTGGAGCTTGTCGGCCTGCGGATGGCGCTCGGCGGTGAGGACGCGGGCGACGCGGAAGCCATTGAGGCGCGCGGCCGGGTTCTCGACGCCCTCGACCTCCAGCCCGATGCGGGTCAGGCCGTCGAGGATCGCGTCGAGCGAGGCGTCGGTGTCGAGGTGCTCGCGCAGCCAGGAAAGGGTGAACTTCATGCGCCCACTCCCCCCGACAGCGTGGGCACGTCAAGCGCCGAGAAGCCGTAGTGCTTGAGCCAGCGCAGGTCGCCGTCGAAGAAGGCGCGCAGGTCGTCCATGCCGTATTTCAGCATCGCGAGCCGATCGACGCCGGTGCCGAAGGCGAAGCCCTGATATTCGTCCGGGTCAAGGCCGCAGGCGGCGATCACCTTGGGGTGGACCATGCCGGAGCCCAGCACTTCCATCCAGCCTTCTGAGCCGCCGACGACGCGCTTGCCCTTCTGCATCGTGTAGCCGATGTCGACCTCCGCCGAAGGCTCGGTGAAGGGGAAGTAGCTCGGGCGCAGGCGCAGCACGATGTCCTCGCGCTCGAAGAACGCCTTGAGGAAGGTCTCCAGCGTCCATTTGAGGTGGGCGAGCGTGATGCCCTTGTCGATCACCAGCCCTTCGATCTGGTGGAACATCGGCGTGTGGGTGGCGTCGCTGTCCGAGCGATATACGCGGCCGGGCGCGATGATGCGGATCGGCGGCTTCTGCGACAGCATGGTGCGGATCTGCACGGGCGAGGTGTGGGTGCGCAGCACCATCGGCCGCTCATGCTCGCCGGCGAGGTAGAAGGTGTCGTGCATCGCGCGCGCCGGATGCGTCTCCGGGATGTTGAGCGCGGTGAAATTGTGCCAGTCGTCCTCGATCTCCGGACCGGTCGCGACCGCGAACCCCAGGTCGGCGAAGATCTCGGCGAGCTCGTCCATCACCTGGCTGACCGGGTGGACGCTGCCGGGGGCGGTGCGATCGACCGGAAGGGTCATGTCGAGCGTCTCGGAAGCGAGCCGGGCGTCGAGCGCCGCCTGCTCCAGCGCCGCCTTGCGGGTGGCGATCGCCTCGGTCACCGACTCGCGCAGCGCATGGATGCGGGGGCCTTCGACCTGGCGCTGCTCGGGCGTCATGCCGCCGAGCGTCTTCAAGAGGCCGGTCACGGCGCCCTGCTTGCCGAGCGCATGGACGCGCACTGCGTCGAGCGCGTCGAGCCCGGCGGCCGCGTCGATCGCCGCCAGGAGGTCGGCTCGCAATTGTTCGAGATCGGGGGTCATTGGAATTCCGTTCGCAAGATTGGGAGGTCCGAACCTTAGTCGGCGGCTCAGGTCAAGCCGTTCCGGGGTCCGTCACGCGCGAGCGGCGAGCAGAAGGCCGCCGAAGCCGATGAACAGCGACCCCGTTGCGCGGTTGAAGAGCCGCTGGCGGCGCGGTGGCGCGAGCCAGCGCGCGAGCGAGCGGCCGCCGAGCGCATAGGCGGTGTACCAGCCGCCCTCGATCACCACGAACGTCGCAACCAGGATCGCCAGCTGAAGCCAGAAGGGGCGGCTGGGGTCGAGGAACTGCGGGAACAGCGCGGCGGCGAAGACGATGAGCTTCGGGTTGGAGAGGCCGGTGCCGAGTCCCGCCGCATAGAGCGCGCCGGGACGGCTGCGGGTGAAGCCCTCCGCCTTGGGAGCATCCGAGACCGGGGCCCGCCAAGCCTTGATCCCGAGCCATATCAGATAGGCGGCACCGGCGAAGCGCAGCGCACCGTAGAGCCGGGGCGACGCCTGGAGCAGCGCACCAAGTCCCATTGCCGAGGCGAGCAGGCACAGCAGGTTGGCGCTCATCAGCCCGGCCATGGAGAAGACCGCGCGGCGCGGGCCGTGGTGGATGCTCTGCACCATGACGTGCAGCATGTTCGGGCCGGGGGTGCCCGCGATCAGGAACACGGCGGTGACGTAGAGCCACCAGAGGTGCATCGCCATTCGTGCCTCCTCACTTGCCCTGGCCACTGAATGGCCAAGGGCGAAAACGAAAAGGGCGCCGGTGTTGCCACCGACGCCCCATGTTCGCGTAACGCTGCAGGTCGCTTAGGCGGCCTGGGGCAGCGCCGCCTTCGCCTGAGCGACGATGGCGGTAAATGCCTCACCTTCGTGCATCGCGATGTCCGCCAGGACCTTACGGTCCAGCTGGATGCCGGCGAGCTTCAGGCCGTGCATGAACTGCGAATAGGTCAGGCCCTCGGCCCGGACGCCGGCGTTGATGCGCTGGATCCAGAGGCCGCGGAAGGTCCGCTTCTTAACCTTGCGGTCGCGATAGGCGTACTGGCCGGCCTTTTCGACGGCCTGACGGGCGATGCGGATCGTGTTCTTGCGACGGCCATAATAGCCCTTCGCCTGATCCAGAATACGCTTGTGCTTGGTGCGGGTCGTGGTGCCGCGCTTGATACGTGCCATGTGTCAGACCTCCTTAGCGCAGACCGTAGGGCGCCCACGCCTTGACGTGTGCGACGTCGGCGTCGGCGAGCACCGAGGTGCCGCGGTTCTGGCGGATGTACTTGGCATTGTGGCTGATCAGGCGGTGGCGCTTGCCGGCCACACCGTGCTTCACCTTGCCGGTGGCGGTGAACTTGAAGCGCTTCTTCACGCCGCTCTTGGTCTTGAGCTTGGGCATTTTTTTCTCCTTGTGTGTCACGACCCAGCAGATCGCCGCGGCAGCCCTTTTGGCCGGGCGATCCCTCGAGACGGGCTCGAAGAGTCGTGGAAAGACGGCGCGCTTAGCGCAACGGCGGTGCATGCGCAACCGCAGCGGGCGGTGCGCGGGAACTCGTTACGCCGGCGGCGAGTTTTTGGCCGCATGGCTGATCGCGAACTGCCCCCTGTCGCGGACGATGTGCCGCCGCCGCCCGCCGAAACTCCGGCGGCGCCGCCGCGACGCGGGCGGCCGCGCTGGCTCACCATCCTGCTGCGGGTGGTGCTCGGCATCTTCATCGCACTGTTCCTGGTGTGGGCGATCCTGTTCATCACCAAGGGCCGGTTCCTGAAGGGCACGTTCGAGAAGATCGCGTCGAGCTCTGCCGAGCGGCAGGTGCGGGTCGCGGGCGATTTCCAGTTGTATTTCAACCCGATCAACCTGAAGTTCCTGGCCGAAGGGCTGACCGTGTCCAATCCCGAGTGGGCGGGCGGCGGCAATTTCCTGGAAGCGCGGAAGTTCGACAGCCAGATCGCGACCTTCACCTTCCTGTTCGGCCAGCGGCGGATCAACTGGCTGGGGCTGGACGGGGCGCGCGTCGACCTGGCCTGGGACGCCGACCACCGCCGCAACAGCTGGACCTTCGGTGACCCCAACGCCAAGGGCGAGCCGTTCGACATGCCGGTGATCCGCCAGGCAGCGGTGAGCAACTCGGGGCTGCGCTACAGCGATCCGTCGATGCGGATCCTCGCCAACGTCCGCTTCCGCACCGTGGAGGCGCGCGACAGCAAGGTCGCGAACGCCGTGCGGTTCGACGGAGATGGGCGTGCGCGTGGCATTCCGTTCACGCTGACCGGCGCGCTCCTGTCGCCGAACGCGGCGCTGGCGGGTGGGCAGACCCAGCTGGCGCTGATCGTGCGGGCGGTCGATGCGGTGGGCACCGTCACCGGCACGCTGCCCGAGCCGACGGTGATCGAGGGATCGGACCTGAAGGTCGACCTGCGCGGCCGCAACCTGGCGAACCTGTTCGAGGTGTTCGGGCTGACCGTGCCCGACACGCGGCGCTACCATCTCGCCTCCGCGCTCACCAAGCGGAGCGAGGAGTGGCGCTTCACGGGGCTGCGCGGCACGTTCGGAGACAGTGACCTCAGCGGCGCGTTCAGCGTGTTCCAGCGCGAGCCGCGCATGTACTTGACCGCCGACCTCGCCACCCGTCGGCTGGACATGATCGATGTCGCGCCCTTCATCGGCTACAATCCCGACCGGCTGGACAAGCAGGGCAAGGCGGGCACGGTGACGCGGGTGGGCGGCACGCCGCGGCTGCTGCCGGACACGCCCCTCAACGTCGACGCGCTCAAGAACTTCGACGCCAAGGTCAACTGGACGGTGCGGCAGGTGCGGTCGGAGAACGTGCCGATCTCCAACATCAAGCTGGGGCTGTCGCTCGACGACAGGCTGCTGAAACTCTCGCCACTCAACTTCACCATGGCGCGCGGCACGGTGCTGTCGGACATCAGCATCAACGCGCGCCGGGCGCCGGTCTTCACCGACTATGACATCCGCCTGACGCCGACGCCGATGGGCCGGCTGCTCGCGGGCTTCGGCGTGGCGGAGGCGGGCACCAGCGGCACGATTTCGGCGCGCGTGAAGATGACGGGCAGCGGCAACAGCGTGCACGACTCGCTGGCGAGCTCCAACGGGCGCATCGCCTTCATCATGCCCAAGGGCAGCTTCTGGACGCGCAACATCCAGCTGTCGGAAATCGACGTCGGCACGTTCATCCAGAAGATGTTCGAGGACAAGCTGAAGGAGCCGGTGCAGATCAACTGCGGGCTGATCGGCTTCACCGTGCGCAACGGCGTCGCGGCGGCCGACCCGATCCTGATCGACACGCAGAAGAACGTCATGCTCGGCCGTGGCGGCTTCAGCTTCAAGACCGAGGCGATCGACCTGGCGTTCCGGGCGGACTCCAAGAAGTTCTCGCTGTTCGCGGGCCAGTCGCCGGTCGGGATCAACGGCTATTTCGCGGAGCCGGGCTTCGACGTGATCAGCCCGGAGCTGGTCGGGCGCGCGGGCATCGGCCTGGGCCTGGCGGCAGTGGCGACGCCGATCGGCGGGCTGCTCGCCTTTGTCGACGTGGGCGATGCCAAATCGGCCGCGTGCGGGCCCATCCTCGCCGGCGCCACCGCCAAGGCGCAGCGCACCACCAAGGGCAAGCCGCGCGACGACGTCGGGGCGGGCACCACGTCGAAGGACGAGGACGGCAAGGCCTCGGGCGAGGAGAAGAAGAAGCAGCGCAAGAAGTTCCTGGGGATCTTCTGAAGCTGGCCGGGGCTGCTCTTCTCCTCCGCTTGACAGCTGGGCTTCACTGCCACGAGAACATGCGAAGAGATCGGATCCTCTTTGAGGACGTTTCTCGAGCGTGACATCGAAAGGCGCGGTTCTCATGAAAAAGCCGCAACCGGCGCAGGCTGTGCTGCTGGGTTTCCTGATCGTCGGGCTGGTCGCGTTTCTGTTCGCGTCGGGGTACGGCATCGGCAGGAACATCGCCACACGGGAGCAGGCGGCCGGGGCAGGCGCCCGCTAAGCCGGCAAGAGGCGCCAGCGGACGGCGAGTCCGGATCGACGCGGTGCAGGGCCTTTGACCTTGCGCATGAACCTGCGCCATCAAGCGGGAATGGCTTCTTCTCCGCTTTCCCTGTCGCGACGGACGCTTGTCGCCGCCGCCGCCGCTGCTGCGGCGTTTCCGACCCGGCTTCTGGCGCAGCAAAGCCGCAGGGTGCTTGCCGGCACCTATGTGCAGGAGGGCGGCGCCGGGTTCGTGCCGCTGGAGCCGTCGAACGGCGGCTGGACGCCGGGCCGTGCCTTTGCGGAAATCGCCAATGCCTCGTTCGGCGTACGGAGCGAGGCCCGCGGCCTGCGCTATCTGGTGGATGAGCAGGCCCAGGGGGCGCTCGGCATCTATGGGCGCGACTTCCGGCGGCTGGCGCGGGTGTCGACGCTGGGCGCCGATCCTTGCCATGTCGCGCTGAGCCCGGACGGTCGTGTGCTGGCGGTGGCGAATTATTCGAGCGGGAGCTTGGCCGTCTGGAAGCTCGACCCCGCGACCGGGCTGCCGATCGACGAGGCGGCGCGCATCGTTCATGCGGGCAGCGGCCCGAACCGGGAGCGGCAGGCCGGCGCCCATGCCCATTGGGTCGGCTTTGCGCCGGGAGCGCCGCTGCTGCATTCGGTGGACCTGGGCGCCGACGCGGTCTTTGCCCACCACCTCGATCCGCGATCGGGCGCGCTGGCGAAGACGACGATCGCCTATCGTGCCGAACCAGGATCGGGGCCCCGCCACCTGGCGCGGCATCCGCGGCTGCCGGTCGCGTATCTGGTGGCGGAGCTCGCCAACACGGTGACGATCCTCGGCGCGGAAGGGGACGGGAGCTTTCGTCGGCGCGGCGTGGTGTCGACGCTGCCGGCGGGGTTCGCCGGGTCTTCGGCGGCGGGGCACATCGCGCTCAACCGCAGGGGGGGCCGACTCTATGTCTCCAATCGCGGGCACAACAGCATCGCGGTGTTCGCCGTCGCCCGGGACGGCGGGCTGACGCTGCTCCAGCATGTCGGGTGCGGCGGAGACTGGCCGCGGATGTTCCTGCTGCTGGAAGAGCGGGACGAGATGCTGGTGGCGAACCAGCGTTCCGGCACGGTGGCGAGCCTGCGGGTCGGGAGCGACGGGAGGTTGCGGGCGGCGGCATCCCAGGGCGTTCCGGTGCCGGGTGTTGCGTATCTGACGGTCTGAGGGGAAGCTCACCGGAGTTTGGAGCCGGCGCGCAGTTGTTTCCAGCGCGCGCCCGACTCTCGCGAAGCACGCAACCGATTTCCGACCCTTCTATCCCTGCGCATGCGGGGCGCAGCAGAACAACAGCGGACTGCGTCTGAAACCCTGGGCTCCTGCCTGCGCAGGAGCACGGGAAGGGTTGGGGAGGCGTCGCCGCCTCCCCTCCAGCTTTAGCCCAGCAGCGCCTCGGCCTGGTCGAGCGTTTCCTTGAAGCTCTGGACGAGCTGGCGGTACGGCTCGGGGCTCGTCATATCGAGGCCGGCGCGCTTGAGGATGTCGATCGGATAGTCCGATCCGCCCGCCTTCAGCACCGTCAGATAGCGGTCGCGCTCCGCCGCGCCGCCGGTCAGCACCGAGCGGGCGAAATACTCCGCCGCGGTGATCGAGGTGGCGTACTGGTAGACGTAGAAGTTGGAATAGAAGTGGGGGATGTACGCCCACTCGATCGCATAGGCCGGATCGATCGCGACCTTGGGGCCGTGGTAGCGCTTGAGCAGGTCGAGGTAGAGCGCGGTGAAGCGCGCGCCCGACACGCCCTCGCCCTTTTCGGCCAGCTCGTGCGCCTCCAGCTCGAACTCGGCGAACATCGCCTGGCGGAAGAAGGTGCCGCGGATGCTCTCCATGCGCTGGCCGAGGTAGAAGAGCTTCTCCTCGCGGGTCTTGGCGCGCTTGAGCATCATGTCGACCAGCAGCGCCTCGTTCGCGGTCGACGCGATCTCCGCGAGGAAGATCGGATAGTCGGCCATGTCATAGGGCTGGGCGCGGTTGGAGAGCAGCGAGTGAATCGCATGGCCCCATTCGTGCGCATAGGTCGACAGCCCCTCGTAGTTCTCGCCGAGGTTGAGCAGCAGATAGGGGTGCACGTCGTAGGCGCCCGGGTTCATGTACGCGCCCGAGCGCTTGCCGGTGCGCGGGAAGGGATCCATCCAGCGGGCCGCGGTACCCTCGGCGATCAGCTTGGCGTATTCGGGCCCTAGCGGCTTGGTCGCCTCCAGCGTCAGCGTGCGCATGTCCGACAGGGTGAAGCGGCGGTCGAGCGACACCAGCGGCGGGTAGATGTCGTAGTACGCCATGTCCGGCAGCTTGAGCATGCGGCGGCGCAGCTCGAAATAGCGGTGGAGCTGCGGCAGGCCGGCGTTGGTCTCCTGCACCAGCGTGCGGTAGACGCCCTCCGGGATGTTGCCGCCCGACACCGCGGCTGCCAGCGAGCTCGGGTATTTGCGGGCGCGGACGTTGAAGATGTCGCCCTTGATCTTGGCGACATAGGCCGAGCCGAGCGAGCTTTCGAACGCGCCGTAGCTCTTCCAGAAGGCGTCGAACACCTGCTTGCGATCGGCGCGGTTGGGCGCGTCACGGTTGAGCGAATAGCCCTGGTCGTCGAGCCGCACGGACTTGCCGGTCGAAAGCTGGACGGTCGGGCGCGGCATGTCGGAAGAACGCAGCTGCTCGGCGGTCTCGCCCGGACCCGACAGCGCGGCGCCGGCGCTGGCGAGCAGCGCCTCGCCCTCGGGGCTGAGCGTGTGCTCGGCCTGACGCAGGACGTTCTTGAGCACCATGGCGAAGCGGGTGCGCAGCGTGGTGTTCTGGGCGGTGAACGCCTCGATCTTCGGGCGGCCGAGCGCGATCAGCTCGGGGCCGGTCCAGGCGGTCGCCTCGCCGAGTGCCACCCACAGGTCGGTCGCCTGGGCGCGGCGTTCCTGGTTGGCGGCGACGCGCACGTCCTCGTCCGCCTTGAGGCTGATGTAGGTGTAGATGCGCGACACGGTGCGGCCGACGTCGGACTGGGCGGAGAGCGCCTGGGCGAGCACGTCGGCGCTTTCGCCGAGCCGGCCCTTCCATTGCGCCAAAGCCTTGGCCTCGGCGAGCGCCTTCACGCGGGCGGCGTCCCAGGCGGCATCGGTCGGGTAGAGCTCGGTCAGGTCCCAGGCGGCGGTGGTGCTGCCGGGCGCGGGGGCGGCGGGC
>NZ_JAKRNR010000026.1:0-41616 GCF_022346685.1 Sphingomonas sp. ACRSK
CCATCAGGCCGGACTACGCCAGCTTATGGATAGCGCTTCATCCGGCCTGATGACCCCCTGCGTCGTGCCCGGATCATACCGTTCAATGAAGCGACAGGCACGGTGCAGACTGTCCAGATAACGTGCCCTTTTCCTCGAAGCCATAGTCGGCCTTGAGCTTGGCAGTCAGTTCTCGGTGCAAATCTTCACGCATGGGAGCGGGGTCGATCTTTCAGGCAAGCCGGGGGCGTTCCCGGCAGCGGGGGAGCTGCCGCCGGGTCCGGCGGGTGTTCGGTCGGGTCGGGAGCGGTGCGTGCGGCCGAGGCCGCGCAGGATCAGCCGCTCATGGTGATTTCAGCCGGGGGCGGCGTCACGCCGACGTCGTTCGCCGGCTCGGGCGTGTCGTCGTTGGCGTGGCGCGGCTTCGGGCCGCAAAGCTGCGGGTTGGCGACCGGCAGGTGAACCTTGGGGTTGGGCTTCCCGCTCGGGCGGATCGTGCGAATGATCGACAGTTGGGCGAGGAAGCTGTGGTTGCACTCCTCGTCCGAGCAGGTGAAGCGGATCTCGCGCACCAGGTTGTCGAGTTCCTCACTGGTGCGGACCATCGACCGCGCGCCGCAGTGCGGGCAGCTGATAGTGGGTAGGCGGTGACGGGTAATCTTACTCATTGGGCTCCCCCGGTCTTCCCTGCGGCCGACCCCGCGCCGAACGTCAGGAAACTGGTGACCCGCCGGCGCATGCGGACGAGGGCGCTCTCAGCCTGGTCGATCTCGATCAGGGCGCGCCGCGTGTCGTTCTCGCTGTGGCCGGGCTGGGTAAGGGAAACGGTGGCTTCGATCGCTTCGCCGAACTCGCGGGATGCGGAGGCGATGTCGGCGACCAGGGCGCGATGGCAGGCGGTGCGGCGGGCGATGGTCACCTCGAGCTGGTCGGCATAGGCCTCCAGCAGGGGCGCCCCCTCCCCGCCGGCTGCGGCAAAGGCGGCGTCCAGGGCGATGGCCTGCCGCCAGGTGGGGCAGGACGTGCGATCCTCGTTCATCCACCCGCGCAGGCAGTGCTTGGACCGGCCGACGATCTCGCGGCTAAGCTCGAACCCGAGCAGGCCGACGATCCGCGTCACGGCATGGGCCGAGGTGTTCGGGGTCTTCGGCTTCGTCACGAGCGAACCGCCGGGTCAAAAACGGGTGCGGGATTGGACGCGACCGATGCCGCACCCGTGCGGTACGAGTGCGGCATGAGCGGGAATGGGGGACGGCCGATGCTGGTCAGCGCGGCAGCGGCATCGTGAGGGATCGACAGGTTCGGCCAGTTGGCGGGCTCGCGGAACCAGGCCGCGAACTTTTCGAGATTGTGGACATGGAAGGTTTTGCCCTCCCGCAGCCGCGTGAAGAAGGCGCCACTGCTGACGACGATCGTTGCAATGCGAGCGAGGGACTTTCCTCCATGCTCAGCTACAGCGGCCTCGTAAGCGTCTGCGACTGTCGCCAGCGCGGTTTGATAGGCGTTGTCCATACCGCTCATGTGCGTCAGGCGTGACGCTCTTGTCAACGTCAAACTTGACGCTCGCGGCAAGCGGCATGCTGAGGCAGAAGCGCGTCATGGGTGCCGCGCCTGAAATCCTGAAAGAACGGCTTGAGGCTAAGCTGCTGGAGCTGGGCGTGACAGCACGCGAAGTCTCTATGGCAGCACTCGGCCAGCCTGACGGTATCCGGAACATCATCAGGAAGGGCGCCATGCCCGGGGCAGCGCGGCTCGACGCCATCGCTGCGGAACTCGGCACCACCTCAGATTGGCTGCTCGGCCGCGAGAATGGGATCGAGCGCACCATTCCGGCGGAAGGCGGCTTCTCGGCTGACACGTTTCGGCGCCTGCCAAAGACGCTTCCGATCTACGGTAGCGCGTTAGGCGCTGACATCGAGTACGACGATGAAACCGGCGTCGTGGTGAAAGTCGAACAGACGGAAGTGCATATGGTCGAGGCGATCGACTTTATGGCGCGCCCGATCGGGGTGACCGGGCGGCCCGACCTCTATGTCGTGGAGGTTGCCGGTCACTCGATGGAGCCCCGCTACGACTCGGGCCGGCGCCTGTTGATCGACCCGAAGCGTTCTCCGGGCGTCGGCGACGACGTCGTCGTGCAGCTGCGCGGCCCGACGTTCGACGGTGAGGAAGTGCGGCACGTCCTGATCAAGCAACTGGTGCGGCGCCGGCCGGGGGCGGTGATGCTGCGCCAGTTCAATCCGGACGCGACCTTCGCGGTGCCGAACGAGCAGGTCGCCGCCGTGCATCGGGTTATGCCTTGGGATGAGGCGCTAGGGTTTTAGGGGGGCACAGGGGGGGCTTAATGAAGGCAGACGAGAAGAAGTGTCCGCGCTGCGCTGAGGTGGTGAAAGCCGACGCGCTAGTCTGCCGACATTGCGGGCACGAGTTTGATCCTGCCGAAGTGAAAGCGGCGCAGGACAAAAAGAAGAACGATACGAAAGCCGGAGCGATCGGCTGTCTGGTACTCGGGGGCGTCCTGCTGGCAGCTCTCGGCATGTGCAGCGGCTCATCCGAAACACCCGAGGAGGCGAAAGCCAAAGAAGTCGCGGCGGCGGAGGATCGACGCAAAGGCATGCATTGCCTGAGCGAGTGGGATGGATCGAACAACAGCTTCACCGAGAAGGTGAAGGCCGCTCTGCGCGATCCGGAATCTTTCGAGCACGTTGAGACCCGCATCACCCCAGTCGACAAAGACGGCGAGCACATGATCTTTATGCGGTATCGCGCGAAGAACGGCTTCGGAGGGACGAACAATCCCACGGCGACTGGCGTTGTTCGGCAATCCGACTGCTCCGCACGAGTGGCCACCATATCACTAGACGGTCAGTAAACTGAGCGCGCTCCTCGCCTGCTTGCTGGTCGCGATCGACGGCGACACGCTGCGGTGTGGGCGGGAGCGTATCCGGCTGCTCGGGATCGACGCACCCGAGCTGCCGGGACATTGCCGAAGCGGCCGGAGGTGCGCCAAAGGCGACCCGCAAGCGTCCAAGGAGTCGCTGGCTGCGGCGATCGAGGGAAAGGCGACGATCGAGCGGCGCGGGCGGGACCGCTACGGCCGCACGCTGGCACGGGTGCGGGTGAACGGGGTGGACCTGTCGTGCTATCAGCTGCGCGCCAAAGCAGCTGCATACGTTCCGAAATGGGACACGGGCAAGGTCATCGCTCGCCGCTGCGCCCTGCGTAGGTGAGCCGCTTGGTCTATCAAACCCCCGATGAAGTTCCACGCTTCACGAGCAAGAGGTTGGCAGGCATGGGCATTACCACGATCGAAAACTTCGTTTCTCTTGACGCGATCGAAGAGGTGGACGCCAAACATCAGGGCGCGGGGCTGTTTATCCTGCATGATACTCAGCGCCCCGTCGGTCGCCAGTGGCTGCTTACCGTATCCCACGCGAAACAGCGCGCGGTATATCTTGATGCACCCGACTACCAATTCCGCTTCGTGGATCTCGCATCTGCGATACCTACGGTCCGGGGTGTATTGTTCCCCGAACCTGTCATCGAGGTCGATTACACGAGCGCATTCGCCGCAGATGCCAGCAAGGGGGAACCCGGCGATTTGATCGTCAATGCTGGGATTGCGTCAATCGTCGCTCTTCCAGTTGGCGGCGAGCACGGCTTCGATAACGAGCGGGTTTCCCTGTGGCCGACTTCCATGAAGGTGTCTGCCGAAACCGGGTTCAAGCGTTGGCGGTTGGTAGTGGGAGCTGGTACCGACCGGAAGGCGCTCTGGGCGCGCTTCTAGGCGCCCTCCAGCTTCGCACTGACCGTGTACCCTCTATCCCTGGAGAGGCTGTGCGACACCTCTTCGACCAGCCACCCAAGCTTATCGATCTCCGGCCGAAAGCCGGAGGTCGCAACCCGCCGCTCTGGATAAAGATCCGCGCGACCGAGCGCGAACGTCAGCTCCAGGCTGCGCGGCTGCCGACCGGCGCGCGCCTTTGCCGCACTGGCCGCCTCGCGCGCGGCCGCTTCGTTCGGGTAGACCTTGCGCAGGCGCTTGGCGCCCTTCCCCTCCCCGACCGTCACCGTCTGCCGCTTCGCGCCCTTGCGGTCGTGCCAGCTGGCGGTGATGCCGGTCGCCTCTTCGCGTTTCTCAACGCGGAAGCGGTGGCTGTCGCCCTCCCGCCTATTGATGGTGAGCGACGGGATCGCGCCGCCGGCGGGCGTCACGCCCGCGCCCTTGCCGCTGAAGATCAGCAGGCCCTGCTTGATGGTGGCAACCGCGTCGTGCTGGCGGCCGAGGCGGCGCAGAAAGGCGAGATCGCTCTCCCGGCTCTGCGCGAGCGCGGGCACGGCGATGGCGGCGAGCGCCGGGGCGATGCGCGCGGTGAGCCCGTTGCGGCCGGCGAGTGCGGCAACGACGGCGCCCAGCGTGGTGTCGTGCCAGCTATGCTCGCGCCGGGTGGTGAGCGCGCCGGTGAAGTCGGCGGAATGGGCACGGATGGTGACGACGTCGGGCGGGCCGCTGTGCTCGACCTCGTCCACCACGAAGCTGCCCTTGTCGACCAGGCCGGGCTGCACGTCGGCCCCGGACAGCCAGCCCAGCTGGATTCGCAGCGTCGCGCCGGCGGCGGGCAGCGGAATGTCGTGCCGGCTGTCGTCGAGCACCAGGTCGAGCTGATCGGCCTCGTCGCCACGCTTCTCGGTGAGCCCAAGCGACATCAGCCGCGGGCGCAGCTTGTCCGTCAGGTCGCGGTCGCCCAGGTGCACACGGAAATCGGGGATGTTGTTGCGCGGCTTCATGCGCGCTCCTCGTCCACGCGCAGCAGATCGAGGCCGAAGTCGATGCGCAGGGGAGTGCCATCGGCCAAGAAGATTTTGTGCTTTTCGTCCAAAGCGGTGATGACGAAGGCGCCGTAGATCCTGCCGGCGCCGTCGACCAGCGACCAGGCTTCGCCGGCATCGGCCATGCGGCGCAGCTCGGCGAGCGAGGCCTGCCCGTCGCACAGCTCGGCATAGGCGGTGCCCGACAGGCTGATGGTGTCGTCGCCCGGGCCGGTGAACTGCGTCGCGTCGCGCGCACCGATGCGCGGGTTGCGCGCGTGGCGCCAATCGGTGCGGCGCTGCAGCTCCTCATAGGCGAGCAGCGGCAGGTCGAAGGGGAACATGCCCAGAGCCATCAGCATCGTTATTCATCCCAATCGTCAGGGCGGGTGAAGCTGGAGCGGTCACGCGCGCTCGCCTGGTTCTGGTGGTCGGAAAACCACTTCTTCCACAGGTCGAACAGCTCACGCTCGTCCATGCCGGGCGCGGCGTGGAAGTGCGGCTCGTAGCGGGCGCCCGCAGCTGCCGCCGGGCCGCCACCGGCGGAACCCGCTGCGGCCGCTGCCGCAGGCGCACCGGCCGCCAGCGCGGGCACCGCGAGGCCGGTGCCGACCGCGCCGGCGATGCGGCGGGACAGCTTATCGAGCCGGGCGATCGGGGCGCCCTCCCCGGCCGCTATGCCGTTGGTGAGCCCTTCCATCATGAAGCCGCCAAAGCCCATGAAGACGCGGCTCGGCGAGTGAATGCCGAGCTTCTGCTTGAACCAGGTCGCGGCCGAGTTGGCGGTGCCGACGATCGTCGACTTCAGTTTGCCAAGCATGCCCGTGACGCCGTTGATGAGGCCCTGAATAAGGTTGCGCCCAATCTCTGCCAGCATCCCAGGCAACGGCGACAGATAGACAATCCATCCGTACAGGTAGCCCTTGAGGCGTGGCCACAGCGTGGAGGCGAAGCCGACGACTGCGTCGATCCCTGCGGAAAAGAAGCTCTTGATGCTGGCCCAGAGGCCGGAGAACCAGGCGGCGATGCCGCTCCAGTTGGCGTAAACGAGATACGCGGCAGCCGCGAGCAGCGCGATGCCGGCGACGACGGCCGCGACGATGCCGATCATCGGCAGCATGGCGATGTTGAAGGCGCCGGCGACGAAAGTCAGCGCCGCGAAGGGTGCGAGGATGCCGGCAATTGCAATCGCGCCGCCGCCCAGCACCAGGAACAGCGCGGCGAGGACGCCGGCGGCAATCGCCGCGCCCTTGGCGAGCTGGGGATTGGCCTCGGCCCAGGCGTTCGCACGCTCAAGGAAGCCGGAGGCCTTGTCGGCGAGCGCGCTGACGCTGGGCAGCAGCATGCCGCCAAGGGTACGGGAAAGCCGCTGGCTGGTGATCGTCCAGCGCTTCGTCTTCTCGGCACTGTCCTCGAGACGGCCGACAAAGTCGGTGTCTGTGGTGCCGCTTGCGCCCATGGCTTCGCCACGGATGCGGCGATATTCCTCCATGTTCTGGATCAGCGGGCGCAGGCCCTGCTGCACCTGGGCGTCCTCGAACAGGTAGCCGAGCTTCGACAGGTCGCCCTTCAGCGTCTTGTTCGTCAGCTCGGAGATCGCCTCAATCGGGGTCTTGCCCTCGGCGTAGAGCTTCTTCAGCGACGCCGGCAGGTCGACGCCCATCTTCTTGAAGGCGCGCACGGTCGCCGGCGACGTGATCTTCTGCAGGATGTTGCCGAGGTTGGTGGCGGCGGTGGCGCTGTCGCCCGCGCCCTTGCGCACGATCTGCAGGGCGGCCGCGAGATCGCCGCCAGCGGCGACGCCCGTCTGGCCCAGCCCCTGATAAGCGGCGCTGAGCGACGGGAAATAGGCCGCCATGTCCTTGACCTCGAAGGCGCCCGACTTGCCCGCCTGCGCCATGATGTCGATCATGCGGGCGGTGTCCTCGAGCGGCACCTTGAGGTTGTCGTGCGCGGCGAAGGATGCGGCGGCGAGATCCGCGATCTCGGCCTTGTAGGCGGTGGCCGCGCGCCCGATCGGCGTCATCATTTGCGTCGCCTGGCGCGGATCGAGGCCGAAGCCGGCCAGCACGTCGACGCCCTGCTGCAGAGCCTCGGGCAGCTGGTTGGCCTTGCCGGCGGCGATCAGCAGGTTGCGACCCATCTGCGCGGACGCCTCGCGCGACAGATCGGCCTTCTGCCCGATGTCGGTCATCACCGACTCATAGGCCTGCGCGTCTTCGATGGCGGCGATCAGCGGACGCCCGAGCGTCATGCCGGTAGCGATGCCGGAGGCGCCGCTCGCGGCGAGCCCGACCGCGGCGCCCTGGACGCGGCCGAACCCGTCGCGTGCGCGGGCCATGCGCTGGGCGCGCGCTGACGCGGCCTGTAAGCGCCGCTCCTGCTCGGCCAGCTCCTCGTTGGTGGCGCGGGCCTGCTGGCGCAGATCGCGTTCGTGACGGGCGAGGTCGTTGGTGGCGACGCCGGCGGCGCGCAATCGGTCGCGCAGCTCCTGCAGGCGGCGGCTCTCGCTTTCGTGCTGCTGCCCGAGCTGCTGCGCCTCCCGCTTGGCGCGGGCGAAGTCGGCGGCCAGCTTCTTGGTCGGATTGTCGGTAGCCTGCATTTCGCGCGCGAGCTGGCCGACGCGCGTCTGTGCGGCCTGCAATGCCTGTTCGGTGGTGCGCAGGCCCGCCTTCAGCTGTCGGAAATCGCCGACGTCCTGCTGCGCGCGGTTGATCTCCTTCAGCCGATCGCGCGTGATCTTGAGCGCCTGGCCGGCGCGAGTGGAGCCGCCGGCGATATCGCGCAGCGGCCGGGTGACCCGGTCGCCCGCCTCGAGCAGCATGCGGATGCGCAGGTTGCGGTCGGCCACCGGGTCACTCCTTGGGGTTGTGGCGTTTGGCGGCGCGCTCGCGCCACTCCATCAGTTCGGGCAGGGTCATGGGGTCCATGTCCGCCGGCACCCATCCGAAGACGAGCGCCAGGTCGGCCATGGCGTCTTCTACTCGGTCGGGGAGACCGCCTCCTTGGCGGCAGTCGGCAGCAAAAAATCCATCACCTCGCCGCCGAACTGCATCAGGTCGGCCGGATCCATTTCGCCGAACACCTGCTTGGTGAGCACGGGGCTGGTGATGCGCGGGGCGAGCCGCTCGAGCTGGTTATAGTCGAGCTGGCTGAGGCCCATCAGGGTAAGCCCGCGCATCTCGCCGGCACCGGGCTTTCGCACCGTGATCTCGGTGCCGGCGGCGTGGAGCACTTCACCAGCGACGACGATCTCGTGGTCGAGCTTGAACTTGCGGAACTTGGCGCCGGCGCTGGGCGCGGCAGTCTGTTCGGTCATGGTCGGTTCCTATGGAGCGGGAAGAAAGGCGACGCCGGCGAACCGGCGCCGAGGGGATCAGCCGAGGCCGAGCGCGGCACGGTGAGGCGCCATCAGGTCGACGCCGTCGACGATCTCGATCATGTTGATCGGGTCGCTCTCGATCTCGGTGCGGCCGTTCCAGACGAGCTTGTAATAGGCGACGGCCATCTTCGCCTTCAGCTCGGTGTCCTCGCCGGGCTTGCTTTCGCCCATGTCGATCTCTTCGTATCGGCCGCGCAGCACGACCTCGACCGACGTGATCTCGCCGGTGTCGTCGTTCTCGTAGGATCCGGCGAAGCGGAGCGCGACGCCTGCGATCGAGGCGCCATAGCCGCGCAGCACGTCGCGCACGACGCCAGCGCAGGTGAACTCGGCCTCCAGGGCTTCGCCGCCCATGTCGGTCTTGACGGGGCGGCCCATGCCGCCACCACGATACTCCTCGAGCTTGCGAGTGAGCTTGGGAAGGGTGACCGACGCGGTTTCGTCGACCCAGCGGCCGTCGATGAACAGCGCCATCTGCTTAAGCTTGCGGGGGAAGCCCATGGTGGTTCTCCAATTCTAAGGGCGTGGTGGCGATCAGCCGGCGGTGGCGAGGCTGGAGAAGTCGGCGAGGAACTCGTCGGTGATCTCCTGCACCAGGCCAAGCTGCTCGAGCGGCGGCGTGGGCGTGTAGCGGTAGGAGATGGCGAGCTTGCCGACCTTGAGGCTCTCGGTCGGGTTACGGCTCGGGTCGTACCAGGCCTCGGCGCCGAGGATCTGGCCCGCCGACTTCATCTGGCGGAACGCGGCGTTGATCTCCTCGACGATGTCGCGTGCGAGGCTGGGGAGCAGCGGGCGGTCGATCGCCCAGACCAGGCCGTTCGCCATCGTGTCGGCGATGATGTGCGCGGTGCGGGTCGCGCTTTCGAAGGCGAAGTTCGGGTCTTCCGAGCAGGTGCGCGAGCCCCAGAAGCGAAGCTGCCCGTTCAAGCGCACCAGCGTGGTCACGTCATGGGCGTTGAGCCGGTTGGCGTCGCACTCCGGATCCTGCAGGTCGAAGGCGATGTCGCGGGTGATGCCGACCACGTCCGCTACGGCCACGTTGGACAGCGTCTTGTTCCAGCCCTCCGTCTTGTCGATCGCGGCGCGCAGGCCCATTGCATGGGCGACGGCGTAGCTGGTGACGATCGCGCCGGCGTCGCGCACGGTGAAATCCGGATGGATCAGCATCAGCGCGCGCGAGGTGAAGGCGCCACGGTAGGCGATGACGGTCTCGACGTCGTCGCCCTCGGCACGGGCATAGGCGATGGCGCGCAGCCGATCGCCCAGCTCGCCCAGCGCCTCGGCAACATCGGCATCGTCGAGGCCGGGGGCGCCGAGGATGCGCGGCTTCACGCCCAGCAGGGCCTCGGCCGCAAGCATCGCCTGCATGCCGGTGCGCCGGCCGGCCACGTCGGTGCCGATGACGTTCAGCGAGGTGGCGTCCGGATCGGCGGCATCGGCGACGCGCACCACGACGACGGGCGCGCGCACCTGGACGAGGATCGCCTCGAGGGCGTGCTTGAGCGTGCCGGTCGCGCCGGCTTTGGCGATGGCGGCGGGGAGATCCTCGACCAGCACCGGCCGGTCGAGCGGGAACGCGGCGGCGTCGGCGGCGGGGCCGGTCGCGATCAGGCCGATCACGGCGGTGGCGATCGTCGAGATCGCGCGCGAGACGGTGGCGGTTTCGGAGACGGTGATGCCGTGGCGGTAGTCAGGGAGGGCAGCCATGGTGGATCCTTTCAGG
The DNA here is from genome assembly GCF_022346685.1 of Sphingomonas sp. ACRSK. NCBI lineage: Bacteria > Pseudomonadati > Pseudomonadota > Alphaproteobacteria > Sphingomonadales > Sphingomonadaceae > Sphingomonas > Sphingomonas sp. ACRSK. The sequence continues at coordinate 9,894 of NZ_JAKRNR010000026.1, forward strand.
CGGCGCGGACGGGGACGGTGAGCAACAGGGCGGAAGCGGCAGCCGCGGTGTCGGTGCGGCTGCCCTGCAGGGTCAGCACTGCGCTGCCGGGGCGATCGCCGGCCACGAAGCTGACGCGGGAGAGCGCGATGCGCGGCTCGTGGCGGCGCAGGGCATCGGCCGTGGCGGCGTAGATCAGCACGCGGGTGCGGGCGTTCATGGGCTGGTCGAGCAGCTCGGGCAGGCGCGAGCCGAAGTCGCGCCGGCCGACGCGGCTGCCGAGCGGCGTGCCGAGGATCTTGCCTACCGACTGCTCGAGGTGGTCGGCGCCGGCGAGCGGCTTGCCGGTCAACGCATCCATCCCGATCATTGCGGCGCTCCGGAAATCCCGGTGCCGGGCTGCACCTTGAGGTGCACGTGATCCTTGAGGCTCTTGCCGGCGGCGACCACGTCCTCGGTCGCGGTGAGCGTCCCTTCGATGGTGACGGAGCCGCGGATGGTGAGCCCGCCGGGCGCGTCGATGGCAGCGGTGCCGCCGGGGGCGAGGATCGCCTCGAGCGCGTGGGTGGCGGGATCGTAGCGCAGGCGGGTGCCGTCTTCGAAGGTCACCAGCCATGCGTCGTCATCGGCCGGCGCCGGATTTGCTTCGGAGAAGATGCCCGGTAGTACGATTCCGGCGGCAGCGTCGCCCTCGGGGCAGATCAGGAGAACCTGCTCGCCGATGCTTGGGGGCGACCAGACGCGGGCGTTGCCGGCACGGCCAGAGATCCACGGCAGGTCGCCGGTGAGCAGGTCGCCGACCCGCACTCGGCAGGTGTCGCCGCTGCGAGAGGCGATAACGCCAAGGCGCGCGATGTCGCCGATTAGCCGAGGGAGGTCGGGAGTGTCGCCCATGCAAGCGACCTTGGCGCGGTCGCCGAGCCTTCGCGCGGTCCCGCTCTTGTGGAAAGCGTCTCCACAAGAGCGAGGGCGCATTCGTCAGATGAGCACTGGCTCTACCCTGCCCACGTCCTCAGCCCAGCGCCGCGCGGGGCTGAATGGCGTGAACAGGCTCCACCCAGCGGGCTCCAAGCGACGAAGCCAGAACCGCGGCGAAGTTCGGGAACACCAGAAACACTCCCTGAAATTCCGGCTTCACCTGGGACATCTTGGAAAAGTCGAGCTTTCCCGGGCGACCTGGGTCTTCCGGCGCCAGAGGCACAACGATAGATCCCTCATCGCCCGCAAAACGGCGCGCAGGATTGGTCGGCGTGACGACGAAAGGCTCCAGATCCTCCGACATCAAGTGAGGATTGCGAAGATTGATCTCATAGCCGGTCGCCGGTTTTCTCCGTGCATCAGCCGGTACGAGCTGCAGATCATCGATATCCGGAGTGTTCCACATCGCCTTATCCTTCACCCAATATCGATCCACGCCCCATCGACCAGGAACGAGGCCTGGTTCGCGAAGACGGTATCGACGTTCATCAGAAAATGCGTCGCCCATGGCGGCACCACGATTTGTGACGCCGGCCCATAGAAGGTTTGCAGTCGGTACTTGTCGGTGGGCGGGGTGATCGTGATCTCGCCCGGCGACTGGCTGCGCACGATGTTTGGTCGGTTCGCCGTGGTGTACCCATCGATTTTGACGAACTCGCCACGCATGACCAACCGCTGGTCATATCCAGGGCGATCAGGCGCGGTCCGCACCCGAATACCGGCCGTGACCTTGTCCCCGTAGCGCACCGGGATGCAGGCAACGACGACCTGGCCACTGGAATAGCTGCCATACTGCTTGTTGATGCGAAGGCACGCTGCCCCGTCATACTGATTGACCGTCGAGCGTTCGAGCTTCAGGTTCTCAGCCGCGTAGCGCGACGTGATCCCGCCTTGATCCGCGCGTATCCAGATCAAGTCCTCGCTGCCCGTGACCTGCCCGTTTTCGTCAACTTTCAGTCGCTCGAATTCACCGTCCGACAGCCGGTTGGCGCTATTGTGCTGGCGCGCCGGAAACCCGCCGAATTCGAACGCGGGTTCGGTTCCGGTCATCTCGAACCGGCCCGGGCCCGTGGCCCAGGTCGTCGGCGTGGTGTCGTTTGGCGTGGCAAGATTGTGTGTGTTGTTGGTCAGCACGTCGCGCAGCTTCACAGCCGCGCTGGCGCCGACGTAGAACAGGTTGGTGGCGTTGCCGTAGTTATGCTGCTGCACGATCCAGCCACCGTCTATGATGGCTCGCGCATCACCAGCGTTCGTGTTGAACGGGCGATCATTCCAATTGGACGCTTCGAAATGGCAGGTACCTGCAGAGATCTTGCCGTTTGTAAGGTCCCAGACCCGGTTCACATAGTCGATGGAACAAGCGCTCAGAAACAGATTGCCTGCCGGCCGGCTGTGCTTGATCGCGAGGTTGCTGTTATACAGGTCGCACGCGAGCAGGAAGTTGCGTTCGTCTGCGTCAGGCGTATCGCCAGGCCAGTGGACGCATGTGCCGCAGTCGAAAATCTGGCAGTTGAACAGCAGCGTGTTGTACGCGCGCGCACCATACCAGACGCCAAAGCCGCACTTGGTGATGCTGAGGCCGACAAGACGGGTGCGGGCATTTCCGCTTGCAACGGTGTTTTCGAGCATGACGCCGATGCCGGCCGCATTGCCGGCGCCTGACCCGACAATCGCGATAGCGCCTTCGAAGCAACCATGCCGGCCATAGCCGTTACCGAATTCGGTGAGCCGGCCGGTGACGGTGATATATGTCCCGGTCCAAGAGCTGAAATCCAGCGTCGCGTAGCCCGTCATGCTGACGCAGCTGGCGTTGATGACCAACGCAGAGCCGCACTTGTACCATTTGCCGGGAGCCAGAAGCACCACGCCAGGTCGCGTCTGCCCAGGCGTTGCGGTCGCGGTATCCACAATGTGATTGATCGCGCGCTGGATCGCAGGGGCGTCATCCGCCACGCCATCGCCGATCGCGCCGAACTGCTCCGCCGTCACCGCATATGCGGCGAGCGTAGCGCTTGCAGTCTGTGCCACTGCAGTAGGCGCTGGACGCTTGAAAATGACGCCGTCCGTCCGCTGAGCGACCCACCCGCCGATCGTACCGGTCGGGTTGCTGTATGGACCATCAGGATGCGGGGGCACGTCGGTGTCGCCCACCAGGCGCGCAGACTTGCGGGTGGGGTCCGAGGCCTGCATCGCCGCGTAGCTGGTGTAGGTGTTGCCTGCGGGGCCTGTGTCGCCCCGGTCGCCCTTGTACCAGTATTGCAAGAACGGCGTGATGAGGTCGCGGAAGGCAGCCATGGTGGCGCACTTGGTGCTCGCCCCTTGGACGATCGGAAGAAGCTCTTCGCCGGACAGTTGCTCGGCGACATCGAGGGCAGTGATTTTGGCCATGGGTCAGCGTCCGATGACGAGGAGGTTGATGCCGTCGATGCGGCGGTCGTTCTGATCGTCGGCCTGCACCTGGATGAGGCAGGACGCGGGACCGGGGTTGCCGACGATCTGGGTCCACCCGTCGCGCGCCTGGCTGGACGCGGAGATGTACGGGCAGGTCAGCGCGAACAGGCACCCGTTGGGGAAGGCGATCGGATAGGTCAGTGTCACCGCGGGCTCGTCCGCCAGCAGCGCGCGATAACTGACCCACTGAACGATCAGCCCGCCGGGAAGGGTGTAATAGCCGTTGGCGTCGAAGAGCTTGGCAAGCCCTCCGAACGACTGCGGGGTCAGTGCCACGTTGCTCGCTGCAGCAGCGAGCAACTGCTCAGCTGTGGCGGCGGGCACCGAAATGGTCGGATCGGTAGCGAGCGTGGCACCGCCGAGCACCAGCCCAGAGGTGTTGATGCGGCGGGTGAGCGGCACGCGCGCGGCGATCGAGGCGAGCACGTTGACGAGGCTGGCCGGCGTCAGTGCCTTGGTCGCGAGCGCACCGGCGTCCGCCTCGGCGGCGCTGGCGGCGGTGACGGTGATGGTGCGATCGGCCGAGAGGTCGCCGCCGCCGGTGGCGAGGCCGGCGGTCGCGACCTTGCGGCCAAAGATCGAGGTGGTGAGCGCCGACAGGCGCTGCGCGAGCGTGCGCGGGGTGACGATGCGGGCCGCGTCGGTGCCGGCGTCCACCTCCGCCTGCGTCGCCAGTTCGGCGACGCCCTTGATCTCCGTCGTGGCCGGCGGGTTGAGGAAGTTGGTGTCGCCGAAGGTGAGCGCGGCCACCTGTCCGACCGGGAAGGCGATGTCGAGCGCCAGGTGCATCTCGCTCGCGGTCGATTTTTCGAACAGCGGCGCGTCGTGGCAATAAGCGGCGAGCAGCGTGCCATCCGCCAGGAACAGCCCGAAACCGCGCACGGTGTACGCAAGCGGCTCGGCGTCGCGCACGATCATGTGCACGATGTTGTCGCCCACCACGGCGCCCGAAACCGTCTCGACGCTGCGGAACTCGCCGGGCAGTCCGGTGAGCGTCGGTGCTGCCACGAACGCGCGATCGGTAAGCCCCACGCGCGCGACCTGAAGGTCGATCGTGTCGCCGAGCTGGGCAGCGGCAAAGCGGGCCTGGCCCGCTTGAGTGATGACGAGGACGAGTTTGCTCATGGGGCGGTGTCCAGAAAGCTGCCCGCCTCAGCCTGGAGCGGCTCGCCGTCCTCGGTCTGGAGGTAGAAGTCCCAGGCGGGCGAGGTGTCGAAGTCGGGAGTGGTGTCGGCGCGGCGCACGTCAGCAAGGCGGCCTGCGCCCTGGATGGCGACGGCGCTGGTGAGCGCGAGCGTCTGGGCGAGGATGAAGTGCTCGCGCGCGGGCTTCACGCGGCCGATTTCGCGCACGATCGCGCTGGCGAAGTCGGCAGTGGCGCGGCGCCCACCGGGCTCGATGCCATCGCCGGCGATCGGCAGGCGCACCTCGAAGGTGTGCGGATCCGCGCGCGGCGTCGCCTGGTGCCACTCGATCAACTCGAGCAGCTGGTCGAAGCGGGCGAGCACAGACTTGATCGACGCGGGCGTGCCCTTGATCCGGTGAAGGGAAATGGAGTTGGAGACGGCATCCCGCCGGTCCTGCTCGGTCCATTCGGCGTCCCAGCTGTCGACCGACAGCCCCCAGGCAAGCCAAGGCAGCAGCTCGGCCGGGCAGGCCTGCGGATCCCACAGCAGCTCGAGCGGGTACGGCACCTCGCCCAGCTGCGCGACGCCCTGCTCGAGCGCGCGCTCCAGCGGGGTGGCGTTGGGCGGCAGCAGCGAGACGCGATCAGTCGCCATAGCCGCCGTGGATCAAGGTGACGCCGGTGCAGTGCGCCGCCTGGGTGGCGCCACAGACGATGTCGGCAGTCGGCGCGAGGATCTCGACCCGCATGACGCCGGCGACGTGCAGCGCGGCGAAGAGGCCGGAGAGGGTGATGTCGCGGCCGAGCAGTCGGCTGCTCGCAAGATATACGTCGAGGCTCGAGCGTGCGGCGGCGAGGACGAGGCCGATGTCGGGCCCGGAGAAGGTGACGAGCCGCGCATCGAGGGCAAACGGCCGGATCTCGGCGGAGGCGACGGTGACCAGGTCGCCCAGCGGACGGACGCTGTCGCTGTTCACCACCGCTGCCACCTTGCCGAGCAGTTCGGCCGAGGCCCTGCCGTCCCCCTCGCGCGCGAGCACCGATACCAGCACTTCGCCGGGCGCGGGCGACGTTGCGCGGGCGTCCAGAACGGCACCGTCCGCCGCCTTGGCATGATAGACATAGGCGAGTTCGGGGCCCGCCACCGAGAAGCTTTCCGGCGCCAGGACTATGCGCTGGCGCAGTTCGTCGTCGCCTTCCAGTTTCGGCGGGATGCCCTGTCCAGGATCACCGCCATCAACCGTGCGGCGGGATGCGCCGACCAAGGCGGCAAGATGGTCGAGGTTGGCACCCGTTGCCGAGGCGACCATCAGCTGACGCGCCTTGTCGTTCACGGCGGCAACGTGCAGCTGCAGGTGATAGGCCGCGACCTGCAGGACGATGACTGCCGGATCGGAATCGACCGTAGCATCGAAGCCCGGCAGCCGCAGACGCACGTCCGCAACCATGCGAGCAAGCACGTCGTCGAACGACAGCTGCTCGATCAGGTCTGGCGCCGGAAGGCTGGAGAGGTCGAGGGTGGAGGCGGTGCCGGCGGACATGCCGCCCATGTCGCGGGCGCGGTGCCGGTCAGGCTAGACGCGCGGGTTTGTGGAGATGCTCTCCACAAGAGCCGGATCAGCGGGCGGCGATCTGCTCGAACAGCAGATCGAGGATCCGCGTGCGATCCGCCTCGGTCACCCCAAGGATCGTGCGCCTAGCGTAGCGAACCGGCTTCGCCTTCAGCGACGGGCGATCCATTCCACCTTGCTGGTGGATGCTGGCGACGCGCGCCGCCTGCCCCGCGAACCCGACCCAAGCCTCTGTGTCGGTCGATCCGGCTTCCAGGAAGTCGGGGCCGCGCAGCTTGCGGAACATCGCCTTGCGGCGGATGTGCCCGTTGCGACGAAGCTTGCCCGCTCCCTTGTTCTGTTCCTCGGCAGACACCGGCAGCCAGCTGTCGACCTTGTCCCAGAAGAAGCTGCGCATGCCGCCCGCCTCGATGTCGAAGCCGGTCAGCAGCGGGCCGTCGTGCACCCAGCTTTTCATATAGACCAGGCGGGGTTCGCTCGAGCCCTTGGGGTAGAGGAACTTCACCGCATGATTGCCACGGCGGGGCGCCGGCCGTTCCTTGCGTTCCGCGAACGTGCTGCCATCGGGGTTCTTCTGGCGCGCGATGCGGTCACGCTGCGACCTCTGCAGCGCGCGTGAAACCCGGCGGAGCGCGCGGCGACGCTCCGCAGCCGAAAGGCTGCGCAGAAGCGCGCCAGCGAGCTTCTCCACCTCCTCGAGGTCGTGGTTCACGCCTGGGGCACCAGCGTGGTTTCGGGCACCTCCACGTCGGTAAGCGCGATCTGCGCCAGGCGCGCGGCGATGCCGAAGCTATCCTCGACCGGCGCGTCGGGAACGTACACCAGCGCGCCGCCCTGAATCCGCACGCGCTCCGACAGCTCGAGCTCGATCGACACGTCGGCGCGGTCGCCGTCGAGGATCTCGGTCTCGAAGGTGAAGGGCTCGTGCGGATCCTTCGCGAGCAGATCCGGTTCGTTCGCAGCGATCCAGGCGAGCAGCGGCACCATGAGCGTGTTCACGTCGCCGGCATAATCCTGCGCCACGATGTTGAGGCTGTAGCGATAGGCGAACGACAGCGAGGCGGTGGGGCGGCAGACGAGCCGCCCCTTGTCGACGAACAGGTCGAGCTTGGTCGGATCGGCCGCAAGCGCGGCCACGCTGTCGAGCAGGTGCTGCCGCAACGCCTGGGGCTTCTTCACCGGCACGCCTCCAGATCATGCCAGCGAATCAGCCGCACCAGCTGGTCGCCCCGCGCGCGGAAGGCGCGGGCGAGACGGATGGCCGCAGCGCGCACACCATCGGGCATGCTCGCCTCCGCATCCAGCGGGAAGCCCGCGGGTGCCTCCGGGCACGCCAGCAGCTCGGCCGGCGGCGTATCCTTCACCGGCACCGCGACCGGCATCGGCGTCGCAACCGGCACCTCAACGGCGCGGCGCGCGCAGCCCGGCAACGTCGTTGAGAGCAGCAAACCAAGGGCGATCGACGCGGTTCGTGGCGGAAGCTTCAGCATCGGCGGTCTCCATGCGCAGGGCGGCGTCGCGCGCGGCCTCCGCGGCGGTGCGGGCAAGGGCAGAGTCGGCGGCGGCCTTGGTCTCGCGGGCGCGCATGGCGTCAGCGAGCAGCTGGGCCGTCTCCTGGTCGGATCTCGCCTTGAAGGCGACGGCAGCGGTGACGGCGGTGCGGCAGCGCTGGCCGCGCTCGAAGGTGACCTTCACCGCCTTGCCGTTGCTGTCGACGCGATCCTCGGCCGAGCCTTCGAACGGAGCGCCGGCACCGGCGCAGGTGACCTCGGCCCACGTCACCAAGGCGTCGCGCTCGGCGCGCGCTTCGGAATACTGGACGTAGAGCCAGGCGCCGACGCCGGCAACGACGAGCAGCGTCAGCCACTCGCGCGCCGCGCCGATCGCGGCGAAGAGCTTTGTCACGGCAGATCCTTTCGGCAGAGGTCGCGCTCGGCGCGGCGGCGGTTGACCAAGCCCTGCACGACCCGGCCGCCGGCCTTGTTCCACATCAGGAAGGCATCGCACGCGCCCGCCCAATCGCCGGCGTTGAAGCGGCGGGCGACTGTGGATCCGCAATAGCCGTTGGTGCCGATGTTGTAGGCGAGCGAGATGGCGGCGGCGAGCTGGTTGGGGTGGCCCTTTAGCCGCGGCGTGCAGGCGAGCACCGGGGCGGCATGGGCAGCCAGCTGGCGATCGGTGCTGTCTGCGCATTCGGCGGCGGTGTAGCGGCGGCCTACGACGACGTTGCTGGTGTCGCCCGAGCACTTCGTCGCCACGCCGACGATGTCACGATAGCCGACGCGCTCGTCGCCCTCCCATCCGACGACGAACGGCGCGACGATCGCGGCGGTGGCGGCGCCGACGATCATGAGCAGGCGGGACTTGGGCGCGGACGCGCGCGTGGCGGTGTTGCTCACTTCGGATCCTTTCGGGGCAGAAAGCGGTCGCGGAGCGCCGCGGGCAGGCCGCCGGCGACGTCGGCCGCGGCGGCGATGAAGCGGGGCGTCGACTTGTAGGCGATCATGCCGGCGGTGAAGTTCACGCCCTGCAGCACGAAGGGGTTGAGATCGACGGTGGCGCCGAGCGCGCGCGCGACGAACCACGACACGACAGTGCCGGCGGCGAGCTGGGTGAAGCGCTCGGCCCAGCTGAGCCCCTTTTCATGCGCGAGGCCGACCGCGGAGCCGATCGCGCCAGGTGTGAGGCCGATCACGAACGTCTGCGCGGCGTCGAGCCATTCGGGAGGGATCTTCATGGGCTCAGTCCCACAGCTGAAGGAGTTTGACGGTGGCGGGCGCGGCGACGGCGGCATCCGGCACCAGCACCGGCGTGCCGACCGGCAGCACCGGGCCGAGCGCGGCCAAGCCGGGGTTTGCGGCGAGCACGGTGTCGATCGCCTCGGGGCCAAGGCCGCAGTCGCGGTGCAGCATCAGGTCGAGCGTGTCGCCCTGCTGCGCATGCAGCGTGTCGGCCATCAGATCAGCTCGACGTCGGTGCGGGCGCGGCCGAGGATGTCGCGCACGGCATGGATGGCGTCGCGGCGCAGCTCGCCGATCGACGGCTGCACCGCGTCGGCGTCGCGCTGGCCGGCGCCGGTGAAGTCGACGTCGCGATAACGCTCGGCAAGATCGGCCTTGGCATAAGCGGCGACCGCGCGCTGGTAGAGCAGCGCATTGCGGCTCTGCCCGTCGATCTTCGGCGCGGGCACGTCGGCGAGGCTGAGGTAGCCGGTGGCCTGCTGGCGTGCCTGCCAGTCCGCCAGTTCGTTACCCACGGTGATGATCGCGGCGACGATCGCGGCGCGCAGCCGCGGCCCGGTGATGCTGTCGGGGATCCGCTGCTCGTTCTTGACCGCCGCCGGATCGACGTCGGGCAGCCAGCCATCGTTGGTCACAACCTCCGGGGCGGCATCGGTGACGCTGGGGCCGTTGAAGCTGAAGCCGCTCATGGGCGGTGGATCTCCTGTGATTTCGGGGGTGGGGATCGGGTCCGATCGCGGCCCTCAGCCCGTAGGCCCTCCCGCGTCGCACGATCCGCCCCCGAGCGCCGGGTGGCGAGCTTGGTTCAGCCGGGCGTGCCGGCAGGATCGGGTTGCGGCGCCGCGGCCTTGATGGCCTTCTCGACGCTGCGGATGGTGGTTTTGACGCCGACGCGGTCGTTGAGCTTTTGCGCTTCCTGCAGCGCGGTGAGCGACCGGCAGAGCAACGACAGCGCATCCGCATCGGCGCCGGCTTCGGCGGCAGCGCGAGCGGTCCGGTCCAGCTCGTAGCCGATCGCCTTCATCAGTTTGGCGCGGACCTGGTCGTGCATGTCGATGCCGTGGACCAGCGCCTCGACATGCTCGAGCACCGCCAGGTCGAACGGCTCGCCGGCGGCCTGCGCCTTGTTCGCGGCCTCGGCGATTTCCTCGACGATCAGCGTCGGGGCGTCGCGCACGTAGCGGGTCGGCAGCGCGACGCGGTGGCGCAGGACATGCTCGGCCAGAACCAGCGCGTCGGGATAGTCGCCGACGTCGATCAGCCAGACCATGATGGTTGGCAGCACTTCGCCGGAAATGCCGGCGCCAGCCTCCGTCGAGCCGGCGAGCAGCCCTTTGATCCAAGGGGCATATTCCGGAAGCATTTCGCGCTTGGCCGCGATCTTGGCGGCAACCGACTTGATCTCTTTCAGCCGGCGCAGGTCGTGCGTCAGCCGCAGTCCGATTTGGCGGGCCATGGTAGTGGCCGCGCGGTCGACCGGAAGGGGAACGGTCGACCGCGCGGGGCTGTGCCCGCCGCTCAAAGGAACGGCCTCGGCGGTTTGCTTACCCAGGACACGGGCCTGGTGCTGGCGAGCGAGGCTCATTGCGGGTTCCTTGAAACGGCGGGCAACTTCGGGGAGGCGGCGTTAGGCGCCGGCTTCGGCGTCCGCTTCGACCGCGGCCGCTTCCTCCATGACGATGTTCTCGTAGATTGCGATCAGGCCGTAATCCTCGACGACATAGGCCTCGTTGACGCTCTCGAAGTTCTCGACCTGGTCGCGCTTCGGATTGTCGATCAGCGCCCGGCGACGGGTGCCGTTCTGGTTGTAGATCGACAGGTTGTCATAGGTCGTGATGACGACGGTGCCGGCCGGGAAATTGGGCACGACCGCCGCCAGCTTGCCGCCGATCTTGTCCTGCAGCAGCAGCACGTCGCGGGCGAGCTGCTCGGTCGCAGTGTCGCCGGCGGCGTTCACCAGCGCGAACTTCTTGTCGTGCACCAGTTCGTCGGAGACGAACACGACCAGATCGGTGCGACGGCGGTGCTGTTCGTCGAGCAGCTGCAGCGCGTCGAACACCAGCGCGTCGAGGTTGACGTAATCCGCCGTTCCCTTGGCCGAGACGAAGATCGCCGGCTCATGGCCCGCAGCATCGGCATCGCCGCTGTGCTTGCCGTCGCTCAGGATCCGTGCCGGCGCGTCCTCGCGCGTGTGCTGGATCCACCCCTTGTTGACGTCCTGCAGCAGCGGGAACTCGGCGCGATCCGTCTGCTTGGCGACATGGGTGCCGTGCCAACCGATGATCATGCGGTCGAGGCCCTGACGCTTGGTGATCGCGTCGCGGATGATCGTCTGGAACTCGGGCTTGTGCGCCCAGGCGTCCAGCTTGGCATAGGAGATCGCGGTGTCGAAGTTGGTCTGCTCGCAGCGGTAGCGGGTCGCCGTCAGGCCGGTGGGGTCGATCGGCTGACGCTCGCCCTTCGAGGTGTCGGTGCGCCCTGCAATCGAGCTGGTGATGCCGACGCCGACCTTTTCGCCTTCCTGCTGGTCGACGGTGACGAAGTTGATCTTCGTCAGGAACTCGCTCGATGCCTGTGTCTTTTCCTCCAGCTTCTGCGCGACCGAGGGAAGGACGTCGAACTTCTCCGCGGCCGAAGGCACGTTGGAGAGCATCGCGATCTGGCTGCTGTAGGCGAGGTAGGCGGTACGGGTCTTGTTGCGCATGAAACGGCTCCGGGAGGCGAGAGGGGCTGACGGGGTAGGAAGCCGGGCGGCTCAGCAGTCGGTGACGATGTCGGTGCCGGCACCGGTGGCCGGCTTGCGGCTGAAGGTGCTGGGTGCCTCGGTGCTCGCGAGCTGCGCCTCGAGCTTGGTGAAGCGGGCATCCATGGCGGTCTGCGCGTCCGTGATCGGCTTGAGCGCGGCGGCGAACTGCGTGCCCAGCTGCGAAATTGCCGTCGAGAAGTTGTCGTTGGCCGGCTCCTTGGGCGCAGGCGTTTCCTCGACCGGAGGCTTGTCGTCGGCCTTGCTGCCGGTGAGGCGGGCGGCGGCGGCCGAGAACATCGCGACGATGCTGTCGGCGATCGTGACGCTTGCCTGCGCGGCCTCAAACTCGATCTCGGCCGCTTCGTCGGCCGCCGCGAACACAGTGCCCGGCGCGTTGCGCGAGAACTTCAGCGCCTCGGTCGCGACGCTGGCAGGGCGATCCGTGAAGGCGAGACCAACGAGGCCGACCTTGCCGCAGCCGGCATAGCTGTCGGTCAGCTCGACCGAGGGGAACGGCTTCTGCTCGGCCTTGGCGAGCTTCACCAGCTGGTCGTTGCCGTCTACCTGGCAATAGAGCGCGCGGCGCTTCTCGACCTTGCCGTCGATGGTGACGTCGACGTCCTCGGCCTTTACCGCGATCACGCTGCCATAGCCGTTGAACGGAGGCTCCGGGCTGTATCCCGCCATGTGCTCGATGTTGACGCGCGGCGTGTAGGTGACGACGTTGAAGGTCTCGACGATCTGGTCGATCATTTCCGGCGTGATCGTGCGGCCGTCGCTGATGGTGTTGCCGGCGACGAAGGCGCGGAAGAACTTGCTCTTGGTGCCCATGGCGGTGCGGTCCTCGTGGGGTCGTTCGGTGCTACCGGGCTGACGCCCGCGATCTGAGCCCCAGACAGGCCGAAAGGCGCCGCGCTTCTCAAGCGAGCGGATTTGTGGAGAGCGTCTCCACAAGAGCGGGCGGGTGATCGGGCGATGGCGCGCACGGCAAGGTCGCGCCGCCATGTCCATCCTTGCCGACCCATCTTTCGTTCCGCCCGAGCGCCAGGCGCGCAGCCTCTACTGGCGCGGGTGGGGCGTGACCCAGATCGCCGACGAGCTGGGCCAGCCCCGCCCAACGGTTGAAAGCTGGCGCCGGCGCGGCGGATGGGACGCGGCGCCGTCGATCGCGAAGCTCGAGGACTGCCTGGAGACGCGCTGGATGGCGCTGGTCGCCAAGCAGAAGAAAACCGGCGAGGATTACAAGGAGATCGACCTGCTCGGCCGCCAGGTCGCGGCGCTCGCCAAGGTGCGCCGGTACGAGGCGCCGGGCGGGCACGAGGGTGACCTCAACGACAAGGTCGCCAATCGTAACGCCGGCGAGCGCAAGCCCAAGAAGAAGCCGAACCACTTCACCGCCGAGCAGGCGGAAAAGCTGCGCGAGATCTTCCTAGACCAGCTGTTCGGCTATCAGGAGACGTGGTGGGAGAACCTGTCCCGCCGCACGCGCATGATCCTGAAGTCGCGCCAGATCGGCGCGACCTATTACTTCGCCTTCGAAGCGCTGATGGACGCGATCGAGAGTGGGCGGAACCAGATCTTCCTGTCGGCATCCAAGGCCCAGGCGCACCAGTTTCGCAACTACATCATCGCGTTTGCCAAGCAGGCCGGTGTCGACCTGAAGGGCGACCCGATGCTCATCACGAGCGAACTGCGGCCGGAGGGCGAGGCGGCGGCCGAGCTGCACTTCCTGGGCACCAACTTCCGCACCGCGCAGGGCCGCTCGGGAAACTTCTATTTCGACGAGTTCTTCTGGGTCCACGGCTTCGAGGAGCTGAACAAGGTCGCCTCGGGCATGGCGACGCATAAGCGGTGGCGGAAAACCTATTTCTCGACGCCGTCGACGGTGGCGCACCCGGCCCATCCGTACTGGACCGGCGAGCGGCGCAACCGGCGGCGCAAGAAGGAGGACCGCATCGAGATCGACGTCGGTCACGCCGCGCTGAAGGACGGCCGGCTGTGCGAGGACAAGGTCTGGCGCCAGATCGTCACCGTCGAGGACGCGATCGACAAGGGGTTCGACCTGGTCGACCTCGACGAGCTGCGCGACGAATATGCCGACGACGAGTTCGCCAACCTGTTCGGGTGCGTGTTCGTCGACGACAGCCTGTCGGCGTTCAAGTTCAATGACCTGGTCAAGCTCGGCTGCGACAGCCTGGTCGAATGGACCGACTTCGATCCCGAGGCCGCGCGCCCGTTCGGCGAGCGTGCCGTCTGGGCGGGCTATGATCCGCAGAACAGCGAGACCGGCGACAACGCCGCGCTGGTGATCGCCGCGCCGCCGGCGGCGCCGGGCGGATCGTTCCGGATCCTCGAAAAGCACCAGCTGCGCGGGCAGGACTTCGAACAGCAGGCCGAGTTCATCAAGGCGATGCTGTCCCGGTACAATTGCACGTACCTGGGCATCGACGCGACGGGCGTCGGCGCCGGCGTCTACCAGCTGCTCGCCAAGCCCGACAGCGGCATCAAGGGCGTCACCAAGATCGAATATTCGCTCGAGGTGAAGGCGGGCATGGTTATGAAGGCACAGAACGTGGTGCGCCGCGGGCGCCTGGCGTTCGACAGCGGCATGCTCGACATCGTGTCGTCGTTCATCTCGATCAAGAAGACGGCGACCAGCAGCGGGCGCAACGTCACCTTCAAGGCCGGGCGCGGTGGCGAGGACGGCCATGCCGACGTCGCCTGGGCGACCATGCACATCCTCATGAACGAGCCGCTGGACGGCAAAGAGAAGCCCAAGGGCTCGATGGAGATCTTCTGATGTCGAAGCGGAGCAAGGTGCGTGCGATGTCGCGTGGCGAGGCGGCGCAGGCGTCCGCCGGCGCGCTGGTGGCGAACGACAATGGCGGCGCGATCGAGGCCTTCAGCTTCGGCGATCCGGAGCCGGTGCTCGATCGGCGCACCATTCTCGACATGCTGGAGACGTACGACAACGGCCGCTGGTACGAGCCGCCGGTGCCGCTCGACGGCCTGGCGCGCGCCTATCGGGCAAGCCCGCACCACAGCTCCGCGATCCAGCTCAAGCGCAACCTGCTGGTGAAATATTTCGAGGCCTCGGCGCTGCTGCCGGCGAAGGACTTCACCGCGGCTGCGCTCGACTTCCTCATCTTCGGCAACGCCTATTTCGTGCGCCGGGCCAACCGCCTCGGCGGCACGATCAGGCTCGAGCATGTGCCGGCGAAATATGTGCGCCGGGGCATCCAGCCCGGCGTGTTCTGGTGGGTGCCGAACGTCCGCGATGCCGAGGCGTGGGCGCCGGGCGAGGTGCTGCAGATCCAGCAGCCCGACATCAACCAGGAGCTGTACGGCGTGCCCGAGTATCTGAGCGCGCTGCAGTCGGCGCTGCTCAACGAGGCGGCGACGCTGTTCCGGCGCCGCTACTATCTCAACGGCTCGCATGCCGGGTTCATCCTGTACGCGACCGGCGAGATCGATGTGAAGGACACCGACGCGCTGAAGACCGCGCTGCGCCAGGCGAAGGGGCCGGGCAATTTCCGCAACCTGTTCGTGCATGCGCCGAACGGCAAGGAGGGCAGCATCAAGCTGATGCCGATCGCCGAGGCCGGCGCGAAGGACGAGTTCCTGGGCATCAAGAACGTAACGGCGCAGGACATGCTGGCCGCGCACCGCACGCCGCCGCAGGTGCTGGGGATCGTGCCGGCGCAGGGATCGAGCGGGTTCGGCAATCCGCTCCAGGCCGCCGACATGTTCTTCGACCTAGAGATCGAACCGCTGCAGGTGGCGTTCCTTGAGGTGAACGCCTGGGCAGGTCGGGACGTGGTGACCTTCCGCGAGCGCGTGACCGCCGCGGCCGCATAGAATTTCCCGTTCGGCTTCGGCCGAGCGGGGGAGCCGGGTGGCAGCCCGGCAAACCGACGAGATCCAGCTCGCCACGACCAACGGCCATCGGCCGTCCCGCACCCGGCATGTCGCCGGGCGGGCACCCCATAGAGCGAGCTTTTTACCCGTGTATCCAACAATCGTACGTCCCGTCGCGCCTGCAGCCGGTTACATCGGCGGCAAGCGCAATCTTGCGTCTCGGCTGACCGCGATCATCGCCCAGGTCGAGCATGACGGCTATGCAGAGCCCTTCGTCGGCATGGGTGGCATCTTCCTGCGCCGCCGATCGCGGCCGAAGGTAGAGATCATCAACGACGTATCGGGCGACGTCGCCACGTTCTTCCGGGTGCTGCAGCGGCACTATCCCTACTTCATCGACATGCTGCGCTTCCGCGTGGCGAGCCGCAACGAGTTCGAGCGGCTGAAAGCGCAGGCGCCCGAGACGCTGACCGACCTGGAACGCGCCGCGCGGTTCCTCTACCTCCAGCGCCTGGCGTTCGGCGGCAAGGTGAACGGTCGGCACTTCGGCGTCGATCGGACGCAGGGTGCCCGTTTCAACGTCACCAAGCTGGAGCCGATGCTGGCGGACATTCACGAGCGCCTGGCCGGCGTCGTGATCGAGCAGCTGGGCTACGCCGAGTTCATCCGCCGATATGACCGTGCCGGCATGCTGTTCTACCTCGATCCGCCATATTGGGGGTGCGAGGACGATTACGGCCAGGACGTGTTCGGTCGGGCCGACTTCGCGGCGCTCGCGGACCAGCTCGCCAGCATCAAGGGCAAGTTCCTGCTGTCGATCAACGACACGCCCGGCGCTCGCGAGGTGTTCGGGCGTTTCCACCAGGTGCAGCTGCCGGTGACCTATACGGTTGCCGCCGGGGCCGCGAAACATGTCAGCGAGTTGGTGGTGGCGAACTTCGATGCCACCCGGCTATGCTCGCGGCGTGAGGCGGCCAACAACAACTGAGCTGGAGGCGGCGACGATCGGGGTGCTGATCGTCGCCGCCCTCGTGTTCGCGTTGTCCGCATATCTCTGAGCGGACGGTCGCGGCGCGATCGGCAGTTGCAATGTTGGATTCCGCCCGCTGTAAGCCTGTCGATGGGACGGGTTGTCGTGAAGGATCTATCGGACATGCTGCGGCACGACGCGCATGTGCGTGTGCGCTGCGGCCACTACCGCTGCCGGAACGAGACGATCATGCGCGTGGCCCCGCTGGTTGCGCTGTTCCGGAAGAAGCGGTGGAACACCGACCTGACGATCGCCGGCTACCGGCTCCGGTGTAGCCGCTGCGGCAGACGCGGCGCGCATCTGGAGATGGCGCCCGCCAGCGCAGCCCCGCACCTCGACCCGCCCCGCCACTTGCGGGCAGATTGTGGAACATAACCGGAACATGCTAAGCGCGCCTGCGTAAGGATAGCAGGAGTCGCATGGTGCAGACTGATCGTTACGGGGAGCCGCGCCCGAGCTTCGCGGCATGGTTGCTGATGCAACGGGATCGAGGCGATTGGATCGACCGCATCGCCGAACAGGCGCGCGCCGACCGCGCCTTTCCGCGCGAGGGCGATGCCGACCAGGTGCGGGCGCATCTGAACAAGCTGCAGGCGGATGGCGACGCCTTCGCCGCGATCGACGATGCCGAGGTCGACTACCATGCGTACTGACCGCAATTGGATAGCGCCACTGGGGCGCGAGCGGATGCTGCCGGCGGATCCACGCGAAGCGTTGCTAACCGTGGCGGCCGAGCGGAACGAGACGCTGGCCGCCTTGTCGCGCCTGATCGGCCGCAGCGCCGGCTACCTGTCGGGGTACGTCAAGCGCCAGTCCCCTGCAGCGCTGCCCGACGCCGACCGCCGGCTGCTGGGCAAGTACCTGGGGATCGACGACAGCCTGCTGGCCTGATCCGCGACGAGGGTTGCGCGGTCAGCGCGCGCCCGTACGGGTTGGGAACACCGGGCCGCGGACGGTCATATCCGCCGCGGGGTATGGCCGCTGGAGCGAGACGATGTCGTCATAGCTGCCGGTCAGCCACCGTTCGTGATCGTCAGGCTGCAGCACAGTGATCATCGCCTTCGGGTGGATCGGCGCGACCAGCTCGTTGGGATCGCAGGTCACCATCGTAAAGCCGGCGCCCTTCGCCGTTTCCTGCCAGAAGCCGGCAACGGCGAAGATCGGTTGTGACGGGACGGCGAACCACATCTCGCCTTTGATCCCGTGTTCGGGATCCTTGTCCGGCGTCCACTCGCAAAACTCGGTAAGCGGGACCAGGCAGCGGTTGCGAGGCTCGGCCGCGAGGCGGCGCCACTGAGCCAGGCCGAGCTGGCGGACGTTAGTCATCGGCCACTTGGCCTGGCCGCCAAGCACATCCCAGCTCATCACGTCGACGCCGCGTCGACCCTCACGATCGCGCACGACATAGGCGCGGCCACGCGGCACCAGCTCCGCCGGGTTGAAGCGATTGTCCATCGGCCGATCGGCAAGCCAGTCGGCACCGAAGTGCGTGCGGATCGTCTCGGGTTCGCCAAGCATGCGGGCACGGTTACACATAGATCGAGCGTAGCAGCGCTGCCTCGGATGTCGACCGGCCATCGGAAGTTGCGGCCCCGGCCGGAAAGGCGATCAAGCCCGCCCGCCGTACGGGCCTCTAAGGCCGCCTAGGAGGCCCGCTCAGCACCTCCCGCGGCAAAGGCTAGGAAAGTCACGCGTGGCGCGGGGCGACGCTCTGTGCGCCTTCCCTCCCCGCCCGTCGTCGCGTCGCGCGCCTCGACCCTGCGACCCCAGAGAACGCGCTTTCCACCCCGCCTCGCCCGCGAGCTTTTTGTGGCGCTTTCGATGCAGTCTTAGTTCTAAGCCGAGCTGGCCTAAGTTCTGGGCTGGCCGCGGCAATCTGGTGTCGGCGTCGTGATGCGTTTTGATGCCGCGACTGCGCTTCCGCGCGAGTATGCGGGTGCATCCAAGTCTGACCGGCCATGCCAGGTGCGTGACCATGCTTCGTAGGGCAGGCGAGCCGGCATACATGGGTCGGAGCGGTACAGGACGTGTTCGCTGGCGGCTCAATCAGCGAGGATGGCGCGCCGGCGCCTAGCCACCCTTTGGGTACTGTCCTAGCGCCGCGTCGATCATAGCGGTCCAGGCAACAACCGCGTCAGGACTCGCGGCCTCGCCAGCCGAACGTAGGTGATCACCGAGTGGCCTTAACGTCCAGATCGCAACGCGCGCAGCCTCGAACAAACGTTGCCGTGTTTCGTCAGAGGCCAAGTGCCAAGGAACATGGGACGGCTCCAACCGTCCGGCCCATCGCTCTGGCATAATCTCGTACAGCGCCTTCGCGACTTTATAGATAGCTGTCCCAGGCTCTACCATCACTTTACCTCCAACCGTCGGAGGGGTTATCGCCTTGCCGCAAAGTAGCTGCAAGCCCGGCGGAGTTTCCTCCGCCGGGTGCAGTCAGCGCCAGAAGATGACGATCAGAGCGATGGCGTGCGCCAGCGCCGCGACGTTGCACTTCACGGCCACATCGACCGCAATCGTGTACTGGTGTTTCATGGTGAAACTCCCAGTCCACGGCGCGCCGCAGACCAAGAGGTTGCGGTGTTGGCCCCGGACGAACGGAAAGCCCCCGTTCACCGGATGACGGGCCCACCATCACCAACCCGGGTTGGTTCAAGCAGTCGCTGGGTGGACTCCGCCGGGGCAGCTAAGGCGAGGTGGGCCTTATCCCATCCGGGGGGCTCCTCGCGGCCGCACCTTTGGCCACAGCTTGTGGGCCGGGCGCCTCAACCGAGTCCATCGGAGCGACGCTGCGACCGCACTCGATCGTAGCGCGCAACTGGTTACGCGAGCAAGCTACCCTGAAGGCTGCAGTACCCGACCGCCGCCGTCACGCTCAAGGGCCGGCGCGCTTCGCAGGGGAGAGGGGCTGGGAAACCCCAATATTCCCAACTGGTCGTCGCGATGGCGGGTCAAGTCTTTGGTTTAACCGGCTTATCCCTGTTGGTGCGAACACCAATATTTCCCCAACATCCGAACCGGAAAATTCCAATATCATTGAAATCGTTATCTTTTTTCATGTTCAAGTATTGGGGTACGCGACCCCAACCCTGTTGGGGCGATATTGGGTCATTATTGGGGCGCAAACCCGCAGAAAACTGCGGATATTGGGGTTGTTGGGGTTTTCCCGAACCCTCCCCCAGCCTGAGAGCCCACGCCCATGCGGGCCGCTATGCGAGCACTCCGCGCCGTCACTCACCGTCGGCACTCGCGTATCTCTAATCCCGCACTACCCTTCCCGCCCGTTCCCAGGTACAACGGTCTAGGCACACGCCCTTGCGTTATTCTAACCGGCGCCGTAGGCGCTCGCTGCGTCAGCTTCCGGTAGGCTGGCGGAATACCGATGCCAGCTCTGCGGTGGGGACATGGATGGACGCGGCTGAAATCCGGTTAGTCAAAGACGGAATCCAAGAAGCGGTTTGCGAACTGCGCTTCGAGACGCAGAACTCCCCAGAGATCACGATCGGTCGTTTGACCGATGCTCCTGTCTGGCGAGGCTACTCCCAAACCCGCCTGCCTACCGCTGACGTTCCCGAGCAGTTACGCAAGGCTGAGGAGAGCTTCCGCTTTGCTCCCAGCTATCAGCTCGTAAGCCCAAACGAGGCCTCCGAATTTGTTCGGGTCGGTCCGAATGTGGTCTCCTGCCATAGGCTTGCTCCCTATCCTGGTTGGGAGACATTTGGACCTGAGATTTGGCGGACGATTGAGGCCCTCTACGCGACCGTGCGGGATGCCCGCATTACTCGCGTTGGGTTCAGGTACGTCAATGCGCTGTCCGAGGCTGCTCATTTCATTCGAGGTGCCAGCGACCTGAATGTCTCGGTCACGGCCGGCGATAATGACGTGGGTGCCGAGTTCGTCCTTGTTTATTCGAGGGAACTCGAGAGCCGTCACACTGTTCAAGTTTCGTTAGCTACTCCGAAGTTCGTTCAGGTTGCCGACGGATCGGGTTTCGACGTCTTGATCGATATCGATGTCTCGACTCCAGCAGGCTTCTCGATCACGGGTTTGGAGGAGGCACGAGGTTGGATCGAGCTTGCGCATACCTACTTGAAGCAAGAATTTTTTAGGCTTATCCCCACAACCGTGGTAGACAAGCTAAGAGGCTAACATGCTGTCCATATCGTCCTATCACACCGCCATTATGCAAACCGGAGCTGCGATGTTTTGCATCGCTGCACCCGTTTCGGCGTCGGCGTTTGTGCCGCTCCCAGCTGCACCTGCCGCTCCTATGGTTACCCATGTGCCGTTGCGTGCGGTGAACGATAACCTGAACGCCACTCGCACCGAGGTGGGCGTTCAGCCGTTCGATCATGTGCACAATGAAGCGCTCTTCAATGCCCTGATGTGTTCCTCGACCGAGGTCAGCGGCCCGATCCACATCGACTGAAGTGAGCAATGTCGAGGGGGGCGATATTAGCCCGGCTGATATCGCACCTCTAGATGTAGCTGCTCTCGCATCGGAGTGTGAAGCCTGCATCCCCCATACCAAGAGTGGGGAGTTTTACGGCCCGGTCGGTGAGCTATCTTTCGGCACGGGGCTGATAGTCGCAAACCTACCCTACCCGGTCTATCTTCCCGACCGAGGAGCCTATGGCACTCGGCTCGGCAACGCACTCATTTTAACCCATGAATGCGATATCGACCCTGATAATATCAGGCCTTTCAACAGCAATGTGCTAGTGGCGCCGATTATCGGGCTAAATCAGTACGTGAACAGCGTAGCTGGAATACACAGCCAGAGCGAAACTAGGTCTCTGATGCTGAACGTGGCATCTGGAAACACCACGCGATTAGTTTTCCTACCTCGGTACGGCGACTCAAGCTGCCCGTTATATTACGGCGGCCTCGTTGATCTGAACTTCCTAGCCAGCTGTGGCGTCCAGGCCCTTACACAATCGGATAAGCTGTGCTTCCTATCAGGGGCTGCGATCGGGATGGTTGACGTGGCCCTACAGAACCACCTCATGCGCCCGAAGGCTGAGACACCGCCCCTCCCGCTGATGTAGCGGCGCCTGCGCAGGTCGGGAATAGGTCGGGACTCTCATGTCCGCACGTTTCCCCTCCGTTCCCCTCAGATCCGCTAAATGCCCTATTGCAGCGGCCGGAAATGGCGCTATTCCGCGGTTCTCTCGAGAGAGGGCGCTTAGCTCAGTTGGTAGAGCATCTCGTTTACACCGAGAGGGTCGGCGGTTCGAGCCCGTCAGCGCCCACCATGCGCCCATCCGGCGCATCCCCGGACCTCCCCGCGCCGCCGCCCCGCTTGGCCGCGCTCTTCCCTCCCGCTATGCCCGGCGCATGATCGCGGTCGGATGCCTGTCGCTCGTCGTGCTGCCGCTGCTCGGGCTGGTGCTCGGCGGCCTCGTCGCCGGGCCGGATGGCGCGACCTGGGGAGCCGTCGCGGGGCTGGTCGTGGCGATCGCGATCAGCGGCGTCATGGGCTATGCGCTGGTGAAGATCGGCCGCCGCCGCTAGCATCCGCCGACGAGGTGCGCAGCCTTTCGCCCCCTCGCCCGTTCCTGGATGCGCCCCGCATCAAGGAAGCCGCCCGATGACAGACACCGCCCCCCGCCCCTTCGCCGTCGTGACCGGCGGCTCCAACGGCATCGGCCTGGAGCTCGCCCGCCAGTTCGGCGAGAATGGCTACGACCTGCTGATCGCCGCCCAGGACGAGGCCCATCTGCACGCCGCCGCGGCCGAACTCGCCGGCACCGGTGCGCGGGTCGACGTCCACGCCGGCGATCTCGGCCAGGAACAGGCGGTCGACGCCCTCTTTCGCGCCATCGTCGCCACCGGCCGCCCGGTCGACGTGCTGTGCGTCAACGCCGGCATTGGCCTGGGCGGCCCGTTCGTGGAGACCGACCTCCAGACCGAGCTCCAGATGATCGACCTCAACGTCCGCGGCGCGGTGCAGCTCACCAAGCTCGTGCTCAAGGACATGGTCGCGCGCGACAGCGGCAAGCTGCTCTTCACCTCCTCGATCTCCGCGACCATGCCCGATCCGTTCGAGGCGGTGTACGGCGGCACCAAGGTGTTCCTGCGTTGGTTCGGCGAGGCGCTGCGCAACGAGCTGAAGGATACCGGCATCACCGTCACCGTGCTGATGCCGAGCATGACGGAAACCAACTTCTTCCACCGCGCCGACATGGACGACACCCGCGCCGGTCAGGCGAACAAGGACGATCCTGCCGTCGTCGCCAAGGCGGGGTTCGATGCGCTGATGGCCGGCAAGGACAAGGTGCTGCCGACGCTCAAGAACAAGCTGCTCGGCGCGATCGCCGACGCGCTGCCGGACCGGGCCGCCGCACAGGCCCATCGCGGCCTGTCGGAGCCGGGCTCCGCCGGCTGACCGCGGCGCGCCCATGGCCCGCGCCGCCAAGCTCAAGGTGTTCCGCACCCCCATCGGCTTCCACGACGCCTATGTCGCCGCGCCCAGCCAGAAGGCCGCGCTGGAAGCCTGGGGCAGCGACCACGACCTGTTCGCGCGCGGCGTCGCCGAACGGGTCGAGGATCCCGAGCTCACCCGCGAGCCGCTGGCGAACCCCGGCACCGTGATCCGCCGCCTGCGCGGCACCACCGCGGAGCAGATCGCAGCTCTTCCCAAGGACTCGCCCCGCCGCCCGCGCGCGGCGCCGGAGGCGGAAAAACCCGCCCGCAAGGCCAAGCCGAAGCCGAAGCCGAAGCCGAAGCCGGACCGCACGCCGCTGCGGGACGCGGAGCAGGCACTCGCGGACGCAGAAGCCCGCCACGCCGAGGAGCAGGAAGCGCTCGCCCGGCGCGAAGCCGACTTCGCGCGCGAACGCCGCGCGCTGGAAAAGCGCCAGGCGGCCGAGCAGGCACGCCTCGAACGCCTGCGGGACCAGGAACGCGATCGCTACGATCGCGCCATCCGCGATTGGCGCGGCTGACGCGCTTTTCGTCGGACAGCCGGGAACAGCGCCGCCGCCGTGTGGTTGGTCTGCCGAAGATCGAAGTGGAGCGCACATCCGTGACCGACAAGAGAACCGGCATCCCCCTGGATCGCGAGGGCAATTCGGACCAGCAGGCGCAGGGCGTCTCGGGCTTCCGCGGCGAGCGCGGCGGCGATCCCTCGGCCGGGCACCCGGAACAGCGCCGCACCGTGCCGACCGAGGACGGCGCGATCGTGGTGGAGGAAAGCTCCGGCACCAGCTTCGCCGAGGCTCGCGGCACCGGCCAGCGCGCGCCGCAGGCGTCGGAGGCGGGCACGCCCGAGACGGACGCACGCAACCTGCCGCCCGAAGCGCCGGAGGACGATCCCGACCGGATCGCCTGATCGGCGCCGCCGCGGAGAACCCGCAATGCCGGGGAAGGCCTTGCTCTTCCCGGGCGAGTTACCCTTTTCGGCCCCCACCGAACCCCTCGGGCCAGCGCTTCTTCCCGGACGCGCTGGCCTTTTCTTTGTTCGTTACGGGCGCGGCCTTGAAGCATCTCCAGATGCCGGCGCGGTCGCTTGCTGCGCCGCCTGCGCACGCTCCGGGGACCGGCTCGACTGGGAGTAGATCTCCATGCTGAGGAATCCGGCAGCGGCACCGATCATCGCCATCGCGACCTGAACGTCCAACCTGCTGCGGCGCAGGACAGCCTTGCGATGGAAGATCCCATCGATCAGCCGGACGTTTCCTCCGACCGCGGTCAGTGCCGCCAGGCCGAAGAAGATCACGGAGATCCACACCGACCCCGGCGCGCCCTGGAGCAGGCTTCCGATCAGCGTGATGGCCAGTCCCGCTCCGGCCACGCTCACGGTCGCAAGCTGGTCCAGCAATTTGGACTGGAGCTCATAGGCCAGGTCCGGCGACACCTCGGCCGGCCGTTCCTGGCTGACCTC
This sequence comes from Sphingomonas sp. ACRSK, assembly GCF_022346685.1. Lineage (NCBI taxonomy): Bacteria > Pseudomonadati > Pseudomonadota > Alphaproteobacteria > Sphingomonadales > Sphingomonadaceae > Sphingomonas > Sphingomonas sp. ACRSK. The sequence goes on from NZ_JAKRNR010000026.1 coordinate 34,259, forward strand.
CTCCGCCAATTCTTGATCCGATCGTCGAAGCAAGCGCCGCACCGTCTTCCCCCCAACCGCACGCAGACCGTCTGATCTATGGCCTGGGGTAGTCGATCCGTACAGATGCTGGGCTTCATCCTCGGCAAGGCGAGCCGCGCCCCGCTCGAATGCTGCCTTCACGGCGAAAGGGGGCAGGAACGAGCCCCACCCCCCTGATGCCCGCTTGGCGCCGCTATTCGCCTTCGCGCCGGGCCTTGGCCACGCGCTCGGGCGTCACGGTCGCGGCCTTGCCGCCGAAGTGGCGCAGAACATAGTTGGCCACCGCCGCGATCTCGGCATCGTCATAGGCGCGGCCGAACGAAGGCATCGACGCCCCGCCCTGCGGCGTGCGGATCTCCGAACCATGGAGGATCACCTGGACCAGGTTGGTCGCCTCGGGATCGTTCACCGTCTGCGCCCCGCGCAGCGCGCCATAGGGGCTGTGCGTCCCGGAACCGTCCCAGCCGTGGCAGCTGGCGCAGGCGCCCTCGAAGATGCGCAGGCCGACGGCGTCCGGGCCCACTTCCGCGCGTGCCGGCGCGAACGGCGTGGAGGCGGCCATCAGCGGCGGGTTCGGGTTGACCTTGGACCCCGGCGTGCCGGGCCTGGGCGGAATGGTCTTCAGATACACCGCCATCGCGCGCAGGTCCTGCGGCGTCAGCCGGCTCAGACTCAGGCTCACCGCCTCGCCCATCGATCCGGCCGCAGCCCCGCGGCCCGGCGTGTGCCCGGTCGCCAGATAGCGCGTGATCTCCTCCACCGACCAGCCGCCGATTCCCGTCTCGGGATCGCTGGTGAGGTTGTACGCCTTCCACCCCTGGGTCGTCGCACCCGCGAACTTCTGCCCGCTCTTGAGGCCATACAGCAGGTTGCGCGGCGTGTGGCACTCGGCGCAATGCCCGGCGCCCTCCACCAGATAGGCGCCCCGGTTCCATTCGGCCGACTGGTTCGGGTCCGGCCGCAGCGGCTGCTTGGGCATGAACAGCAGCTTCCACGCCCGCATCAGATAGCGCTGGTTGAACGGGAAGGAGAGCTGGTTGACCGCCACCGCCTGGTTCACCGGCCGCAGCGTGTTGAGGTACGCGCGGATCGCGAGCACGTCGTCGGTGCTCATGTGGGTATAGGCGGTGTAGGGAAACGCCGGATACAGCTGCTGCCCGTCGTTGCGCACGCCGTGGCGTACCGCGCGCACGAACTCGGCATCGCTCCACGCGCCGATGCCGTTCTTGGGATCGGGCGTGATGTTCGACGAATAGATGGTGCCGAACGGCAGCTTGAACGCCAGGCCGCCGGCAAAGGGCTCGCCATTGGGCGTCGAGTGGCAGGCGACGCAGTCGGCCGCGGTGGCGAGGTAGCGCCCCTTCTCCACCAGCGCGCGGCCGGTCGGCTGGGCGGGGCTCGGCGCCACCGCCTCCAGCTTGGCGGGCCAGGCGAAGAAGGCGATCGCAGCCACCAGCAGCAGGCCGGCGACGACCAGCGCGATCAGGCCGAAACGCCTGAGGCGAGAGCCCTTCATGCCGCGCCTCCCGTGTCGCTACCCCAGGCAAGCGCAGCCGCGCCCAGCCCCAGCGCCACCGCGGGCGGCGCGATCACGCGCTTGTGCGCGTCCTTCTCCATCAGCGCCGCGCGGTCGATCGGCAGCCGCCGCAGCCGGATGCCGGTCGCCGCGAAGATCGCATTGGCGAGCGCGGGCGCCGCCGACACGGTGCCCGCCTCGCCCACGCCGCCGGGATCGTCGGTGCTCTGGACGATGTGCACCTCGAACGGCGGCGTCTCGTTGATCCGCAGCTGGCGATAGTCGTTGAAGTTGCTCTGCTCGACCTGGCCTTCCTTGATGGTGATCGCATTGTAGAGCGCCGCCGAAAGGCCGAACAGCACGCCGCCCTCGATCTGCGCCTGGACGCTGTTGGGGTTCACCACCTGCCCGCAGTCGATCACCGCCACCAGCCGGCGCAGCCGCACCTCGCCCGCCGGGGTCACATGCGCCTCGCACACCAATGCCAGATGGCTGCCGAAGCTGTCGTGCAGCGACACGCCGCGGCCGGTACGCGGCGGCAGCGGCTTGCCCCACCCGGCCCGGCGCGCCGCCATCTCCAGCACCCGGTGCGAGCGCGGATTGTCCTTCAGCATCGCCAGCCGATATTCCACCGGATCGCGCCCCACCGAATGCGCGCATTCGTCCAGGAAGCTCTCGACCACATGGACGTTGTGGGCCGGGCCCACGCCGCGCCACCAGTTTACCTTGATCGGCGGGTCGCGCCGGATCCAGTCCACGCGTACCGCCGGGATCGAATAGGGCGTCCGGTCCGCGCCCTCGACCGCGTCGGTATCGAGCGTCCCGTCCGGAAGCCCGGTCGGCAGATAGCTGCCCAGCACCGATCCGCCGGTGATCCGGTCGGTCATCACCTTCACCAGCCCGTCCGGGCCGAGCCCGGCGGCGATGCGGTCGTAATAGGCCGGGCGGAACAGGTCGTGGCGGATGTCCTGCTCGCGCGTCTGCACCACCTTGAGCGGATAGGGCACCTGGCGCGCGAACTGCACCGCCTGGGTGACGCTTTCGGCCACCAGCCGCCGGCCGAAGCCGCCGCCGATCAAGTGGTTGTGCACCATCACCCGCTCGGGCGGGATGCCCAGCACCTTGGCGGCCGCGCCCTGCACCGCGGTCGGCGCCTGGGTGCCGACCCAGATGTCGCAGCCGTCCGGACGCACATGCACCGTGGTGTTCATCGGCTCCATGGTGGCGTGCGCCAGGAAGGGCAGCTCGTACACCGCCTCCACCCGGCTGTGCGCGTCGTCCATCGCCTTGTCGGCGTCGCCCAGCTCGCGGCCCAGGATCGGCTTGCCGTTCTCGGACGCATGCTTCAGGTCGGCGAGGATCCGCTCGCTCGACACCTTCTCGTGGCCCGCGAAGTCCCAGCGCAGTTCCAGCTGCTCCAGCCCCTTCTTGGCCGCCCAGAAATGGTCGGCGACCACCGCCACCGCATTGTCGATGCGCAGCACGTCGACCACGCCCGGCACGCTGCGCGCGCCGCGGTCCTCCATCGACCGGAGCCGGCCGCCTTGGGCGGGGCAGATCTCCATCACCGCCACCTTCATGTCCGGCACCTTCACGTCGATGCCGAACACCGCCGTGCCGTTGACCTTGGACGGCGTGTCCACCCGCTGCAACGATCGGCCGATCAGCTTGAACTGGCCCGACTGCTTGAGCGGCACGTTCTTGGGCACCGGCTGGTTGCGCACCGCCTGCACCAGCGCGCCATACGGCAGCGACTGGCCGTTGGCGCGGCAATAGACGCGGCCCTGGTCGGCAAAGCAGGTGTCGGGCGCAACGTTCCAGCGCTGGGCGGCGGCCGCGATCAACATGGTGCGCGCGGCCGCACCCGCCTGGCGCAGCGGACCCCAGGCGCCGCGGGTGGAGGTCGATCCGCCGGTGGCCTGGCTCTTCAGGATCGGCTGGCTGTAGAGCAGCTCGTTGGGCGGTGCCGGCACCACTTCCACCTGCTCGAGCGTGACTTCCAGCTCCTCGGCCAGCAGCATCGCCTCGCCGGTGTAGATGCCCTGCCCCATCTCGGTCGACGGGATGATGAAGGTGATCTTGCCCTCGGGCGGGATGCGGATGAAGCCGCCCGGCGCAAAGCCGTCGAAGGCGGCGCCGCTTTCCGGCCCGCCGGGCGTGATCGCGCGCAGCGAGGGTTCCTCGCCCTGGCTCTGCGCCGCCGCCTTGCCCGCGCGCGCGAGCACCGCGAACCCGAACATGAACGTGCCCGCCTTCAGGAACCGGCGGCGCGAGGCGACGCTCAGGTCCTCGGGCTCCAGCACGCCATAGGCGGGCCGGCCGATCGGTCCGTGCATCAGACGGTCTCCGCCGGCAGCCCGGCCGCCCGCTTGATGGCGGCGCGGATGCGGGGATAGGTGGCGCAGCGACAGATGTTGCCCGACATGGCCGCATCGATCGCGGCATCGTCCGGCGCCGGGTTGCGCCCCAGCAGCGCCGCTGCCGACATGATCTGGCCCGACTGGCAATAACCGCACTGGACGACCTCGACGCCCAGCCACGCCTCCTGCACCTTGCGGCCGATCTCGGTCTCGCCCACCGCCTCGACGGTGGTGACGGCGCGGTTGCCGACGGCGGAGACCGGCAGCACGCAGCTGCGCGCCGGCTTGCCGTCGACATGCACGGTGCAGGCGCCGCACTGGGCGATGCCGCAGCCGAACTTGGTGCCGGTCAGGCCGACCACGTCGCGCAGCACCCACAGCAGCGGCATGTCGGGCGGCACATCGACCTCCCGGGCCTCGCCATTGATCAGGATCGTCGTCACTCGTGTCTCCGCATCGCGCCGCCTGTTCCGCGGCACGCAATGCGGCGAGCGCTACGCCCGCGCTTCCGCGCCGTGCAACAACCCAGGTCAGCCTTCCTGCAACGCCTCTTGGTTGATCTCGGCGTCGGCGATCGCGGTCAGGTCCTCGTCGGTCTGCGACTCTTCCTGCAGCGTCTCGTCGAGCAGCGCCACGGCGTCCTTCAGGCCGAGCACGCCGGCCCAGCGCTTGAGCGTGCCATAGCGGGTGATCTCGTAATGCTCGACGGCCTGGGCCGCCGCCAGCAGCCCCGCGTCCAGCGCCGGAGTATCCTTATACTCCTCCATGATCTCCTCGCCCTCGGCCAGGATGCCCTCGATCGCGTCGCAGGTCTTGCCGCGCGGGGCCTTGCCGATGATCTCGAACACCTGTTGCAGGCGCTCGATCTGGCCCTCGGTCTGCTCCTTGTGCTTTTCAAAGGCGGCCTTGAGCGCCTCCGACTGCGCCGCCCGCTTCATCTTGGGCAGCGACTTCAGGATCTTGCGCTCGGCGTAGTAGATGTCCTTGAGCGTGTCGTGAAACAGGGTGTCCAGGGTCTTTTGCGCCACGGCTTGGTCCTCCAGCTGGTTCGACTGAAACCGCACGGCCCCGGGAAGGTTCCTGCCCGCCGCGCCGGGCGGTGATCCGCAGGCGAGGCACGGCAACCCTCACTCGATCACCAGCCGGACATCCCAGCTCTGCAGGCCGCTCATGGGCAGGAAACTGCCGTCGTCGCGGCCGATCTCGCGCGCGATGATCGCGTTCAGCTTCGCGTTCAGCGCCTCGATCAGGTCCAGATGCGCATCGCCCTCCGCCGCCAGATTGTGCAGTTCCCCCGGGTCCTCCACCGTGTCGAACAGCTCCAGGTCGTTGTAAGACGTCAGCGCCTCGACCGTCTCCGGGAGGTTGTGCTGCCGGAGCGAGAAGTAGCGCGCGAACTTGTAGCGTCCGTCGTAGAGGCAGCGGATGCCGGATCGTTTGGTCAGGTCCATCGGCACCTTGCCGATGGCCAGCTGCTTCCCTTCTGCGGTCAGCGCGTCACTTCGCCGGATCGCCTGGACTTTCCCGAGGTAATCGCCGTCGGCATAGGTGAACATGCTGAAGCAGTAGAGGCTGTCCGCCCGGATCGCGTCGACGGGCGCGGCTTCCGGTTGGGACAGGAGTGGAGAGAAATCCACGCCCTGCCGCTTGCCCAGGATGGCGTCGCGCTGCTCGGCGGCAAGGCCGGTCAAGGCCAGCAGCGTCGGCGCCACGTCCAGGTGGCAGGTCAGCGCCTCGCATGCCGATCCGCCCGGATAGGCCGGGTGCGCCACGATCATCGGCACGTTGATCTGCTCGCGATACACCGACGATCCCTTGCCATGCATGCCATGCGACCCGCCGAGTTCGCCGTGGTCGGAGGTGAAGACTACGATGGTGCTCTCCGTGAGCCCCAGGCTGTCGAGCTCGTCCAGCACGCGCGCGACGTGGCGGTCGCTGTCGCGGATGCAGTTGAAATAATAATCCTGCAGCTTGCGCCAGCGGCGATCCTCGTCCGCGAAGTCGCCGACCAGCGCCGCGCGGGCGCGCTGATACTCCGCATGCGCCTGCGGACGGCCCGGCTCGTCGAAGCGCTGGTGGCGGCTGGCGGGCAGCGGGACGTCGGCCCACTCCGCCTTGTAGAGCTCGTTCTCGGGCGGCTGCGCCGGGTTCATCGAGACGCCGCCCTCGTTGATCGCGCCCGTCCACTGGACCTGCTCGTCCGGCCGGTCGGTGTCGATGAACATGACGTCGTGCGGATTGACCAGGTTGAGCGCGAGAAACCAGTTGCGCCCCGCCCGGCGCAGCGACTGGCCGGTGCCGCGAAGCCAGTTCACCGTCTGGGCGGCGATGATCTCGTCGTACAGATAGCCGCCCTGCGACCAGCCGATCGCATCGCCGATGCCGTGATAGTCGCTGAACCCGTACCGCTCCATCACCTGGGCGAGCCGGGGTTCGGTGTGGATGCCCCCTTCGAACGCGGCGGTCAGGTGCCATTTGCCCTTGTAGACGGCGTAATAGCCCGCCTGCCGCATCATCGACCCCAGCGTGCCGAGCGCCGGATCGAGGTCGTTGGTCATCCACGGCAGGCCGAAGTTGTCGAACATGCCCGTCACTGGCATGTGCCACCCCGTGTAGAGCACCGAGCGGGAGGACGTGCAGACGTTGGAGCAGTTCTGGTGCCGGTTGAAGCTGGTGCCCGCGCGGATCAGCCGCTCCCGCGCCGGCACGGGGAAGGGATAGCGGCCGAAGTGCCGCTCCTGATCGACCACCACCAGCAGGATGTTGTAGCCGCTGGGAGGGGAGGCGGGCGGATGGATCGTCATGGGCGCTCCGATGCCAGGGGCGCGCTCCCGGCTGGCGGAGCGGCGCCCGGGGAAAGAAGATCCACCGCAACCCGGCGTCTTCCTTCCGCCGCCTCGCCGGTGGTTTTTTGTGTATGACGTGACCCCAGTCTTTCATCCAGCTGCGACCAGAGACCGACCGGTGTTGTTGCGCATGAGCGCAGGTGAAGCAACGGGCGGGGTTAACCCCGCCCGTTGCTGTTCAAGCCCGGCAGCGAATGCGGCCGGGGTAGCGTAGCCGAGCGACGAGTGCGGGCGCTCGGTGTTGTAGTCGTCGACCCAGCGAGCCAGGATCGAGCGAGCCTGACCGATGGTGAAGAACAGCGTCTCATTGAGCAGCTCGTCGCGCATCCGGCCGTTGAAGCTCTCGACGAACCCGTTCTGCGTCGGCTTGCCCGGCGCGATGTAATGCCACTCGACGCCCACGTCGCCGGACCAGGCAAGCACCGCGTTCGAGGTGAGTTCGGTCCCGTTGTCGCTGACGATCATCTTCGGTTTGCCACGCTCGGCGATCAGATCGGTCAACTCGCGCACGACCCGCCGGCCCGAGATCGAGGTGTCCACCACCGCCCGGAGGCACTCGCGCGTCACGTCATCGACGATGTTGAGCACACGGAACCGCCGTCCGGTGACGAACCG